>NZ_DATBUP010000259.1:0-18682 GCF_036515995.1 Pedomonas sp.
CAGCGCGCCACATCATAGGGCGAGTCCTCGAACTTGATCTCGACCTTGTATTCGGCCAGCGCGCGGGAGGCGAGCACCTCCAGCTGCAGCGCGCCGACAACGCCGACGATCCAGTTGGAGCCGATGGACGGGCGGAACACCTGAATGACGCCCTCTTCCGCCAGATCCTGCAGCGCCTGCCGCATGGCCTTCACCCGCAGCGGGTCGCCCAGCTGCACGCGGCGCAGGATATCCGGCGCGAAGTTGGGAATGCCGGTGAAGCGCAGGTCCTCGCCCTCGGTCAGGGTATCACCCACGCGCAGCGTGCCGTGGTTGGGAATGCCGATGATGTCGCCCGGCATTGCCTCTTCCACCAGTTCGCGGTCCTGCGCGAAGAAGAAGATCGGGTTGTGCACGGCCAGCTGCTTGCCGGTGCCCATCTGCTTCAGCTTCATGCCGCGCTTGAACTTGCCGGAGCACAGCCGGAAGAAGGCCACGCGGTCGCGGTGGTTCGGGTCCATGTTGGCCTGAACCTTGAACACGAAGCCCGTCACCTTGGGTTCGCTGGCTTCCACCGTGCGGGTGTCGGCGGGCTGGCTGCGCGGGCTCGGAGCCATGGCGCCGATCGCGTCCAGCAACTGCTCGACCGAGAAGTCCTTCAGCGCGGAGCCGAAGAACACTGGGGTAAGGTCACCGTTCAGGTACGCTTCCCGATCCGGCTCCGGATAGGCGGAGCTCGCCAGTTCAGCGGTTTCGCGGAACTCGGCCAGCACGTCGGCGGGAATGGTCTTGTCCAACGTCTCGTCATCGGTGCCTGTCAGCTGCACGTACTTGTCGTAGGCGCCGCCGCGGCCATGACTGGAGGTCAGAAACTCGTTCTTGCGCAGGTCAAAGACGCCATGGAACGTCGAGCCGGAGCCGATCGGCCAGTTCATCGGCGTCACGTCCAGGGCCAGCGTGCTCTCAATTTCGTCCAGCAGCTCGAACGGGCTCTTGGCCTCGCGGTCGATCTTATTGACGAAGGTGATGATCGGAATGTTGCGGATGCGGCAGACTTCCAGCAGCTTGCGGGTCTGGCTCTCGATACCCTTGGCCGCGTCGATCACCATCACCGCCGAGTCAACCGCGGTCAGGGTCCGATAGGTATCTTCCGAGAAGTCTTCGTGACCCGGCGTGTCCAGCAGGTTGAAGGTGATGCCGCCGCGCTCGAACGTCATGACCGAGGAGGTCACGGAGATGCCGCGGTTCTTCTCGATATCCATCCAGTCCGAGCGGGCACGGCGGCGTTCGCCGCGTGCCTTCACCTGACCGGCAAGGCGAATGGCGCCGCCGAACAGCAGCAGCTTTTCCGTCAGCGTGGTCTTACCGGCGTCCGGGTGCGCGATGATCGCGAACGTGCGCCGGTCGCTCGGCTGCTCCGGCCGTGCCGGAGAGCGGGTCGCCTCGCCCGCCACATCTGCGCTGGCAGTGGTGGCGGCGGTCTGGTTGTCGTCGAAGCTGGTCACTGCGGTTGTTACTCGCCTGCGGTTACAACTGTGGGTCTGTCTGGCGCGCATTCAAATCATAGGGCTTGGCGCAAGGCCAGCCTGAAATTTACGGCCAGGCTTAAAGCGGGGCGTTTCCGGGGCGAATATTTTGCATGGCGGGGAGATTCTCCCCACCCGGACCGGACTTGCCCGCTGTTCTGAAGGGTAGGAGTTACTTGTTCGCGGCCTGCGCGGACATCTCGCTGAGTTCGGGAATGTAGATCTCGGCCACGGTCAGCAGGGCCACGAAGGCCAGCAATGCGGCGAAGAATGCCTTGATGAGAACGCCCATCTGTTCTGCTGCCCTTCCCGTTTACAAACCGTCAAATAGATGCTCGAGGTCTTACTCTGCCGCCGGTCCGCCGCTGACCGCCTCGTCGGCAGGTCGCTCAGGCAGCTCCGGTACCGTTGTATATAGGTACACATTCCCCAGAAGCACGATACCGGCCACCACCATCAGAATGCCGCGCAGCCGTTCCTTGCCCGTTTGCTTGACGGCAAGCCTTACGCCGAAGACCATCAGCGCGAAAGAGAACAGCACCGCCACGGATATGGCGAAAGACCAGAACGCACTCATGCAAATCCCAAATTTCTACTCGAACCGATGCTCGGCCCGTGCCGCGTCACCCAGAGTCCGGGCCACGGCAACGCGCCAGCCCGCCAACCTAGACGAGCGCGCGTCAGGTGCAAGCGCTGGTTCGAAGCACCGGTCAGGTTGCCACAGCCGGACCGCATCTTCCGGCCCCTTCAGCAGCCCCGCGCCGATGCCCGCCAGTATGGCCGCGCCCAGCGCCGTCGTTTCGGTCACGCGGGGGCGTTCCACAGTCAGGTCCAGCATGTCGGCCAGATCCTGCGCCATCCAGTCGTTGACAGCCATGCCGCCATCAATGCGCATGAGGCCCGGCTCCACGCCGTCCTGACGGAATGCCGTCATGAGGTCATGGGTCTGGTAGCTCATCGCCTCCAGGCAGGCCCTCACTATATGGGCACGTGTGGCCCCGAACGTAAGACCCGTCAGCGAGGCCCGCGCCTCGGGCCGCCAGTGCGGCGCGCCCAGCCCCACGAACGCGGGCACCAGATAAACCCCCTCCGTAGACGCAACCGAGCGAGCCAGCACTTCTGTCTCCCCCGCCTCAATCACCAGCCCCACTTGGTCGCGCAGCCATTTGACAGCGCTTCCGGCCACGAAAATACTGCCCTCCAGCGCATAGGCCGGCTTGCCGCCAAGACGCCACGCCACCGTCCCCAGCAGCCGATTCTGCGAGAGGCGCGGCTCCTCGCCCACATGGGCCAGTACGAACGCGCCGGTGCCGTAGGTTGCCTTGATGGCTCCTGGTGTCACGCACGCCTGCCCAAGAGCCGCGGCCTGCTGATCGCCCGCCACCCCTGTGATGGGGATGGCGCGCCCGAGAAGCTCCGGCAGGGTGTGGCCGAACGGGGCGGCGCAGTCCGTAATCTCGGGCAAGATGGCGCGGGGCACTCCGAACAGTTCGCAAAGGTCCTCCCGCCACTGGCAGGTGCGCAGGTCCATCAGCTGGGTGCGGGCGGCATTGGTGGCGTCCATCACGTGCAGCCCGCCGGTCAGGCGGAAGATCAGGTAGCTGTCCACCGTTCCGCATGCGAGTCGATTGGCAGCCAGCAGCTCCGCCAGTTGCGGCCGGTGCCTCAGCGCCCAGCCCAGCTTGGTTGCGGAAAAGTAGGGATCAATCGGCAGGCCGGTTGCCTCCGCTACCAGCGGACCGTGTCCGGCTTCCTCCAGCGCAGCGCATTCATCCGCCGTGCGCCGGTCCTGCCACACGATTGCGGGACCAACCGGCTCCCCGGTAGCCCTGTCCCAGAACACCACCGTCTCGCGCTGGTTGGTAATGCCCAGAGCCTTGATGTGCCCTGCCCCGCCCAACTGAGCAATGGCAGCACGGGCGGCAGACAGGGTCTCCGCCCAGATCTCCTTCGGGTTGTGTTCCACCCAGCCCGGCTTCGGATAGTGCTGGATGAGCGGCCGGGTTGCAGTGGAAACACTTGCGCCCGTCAGGTCAAACACCATCGCGCGGGTGGACGTTGTGCCTTCATCAAGGGCGAGCAGAAGTTCGGTCATGACGGAAATGTAGCGGCTCTGTCGGGGCGGGCAACACCCGGCGATCCCCTGCATTCAGTTTATCTTGTTTTACGTGTATTTAACAAAAATAGTTCATATACAACTTCGCGCTCACGGCAGCTCGCGGAACGACTGCCCGTGGGCGCTATCGCCTGTTTTTATAAGTCGCGTTGAATCGGAAGCGCCCGGGAGGCCGGCCCCCGGGCGCTTCGTCGTTTCAGCAGATGAGGCAGCCCGGCTTATTCGGGCAGCACCACGCGAATGGAAAGCTCGCGCAGCTGACGCAGCGCCACTTCAGATGGCGCATTCATCATCAGGTCTTCCGCCTTCTGGTTCATCGGGAACACGATGACCTCGCGGATGTTGGGCTCGTCGGCCAGCAGCATGACGATACGGTCAACGCCCGGAGCCGAGCCGCCGTGCGGCGGTGCGCCCAGCTTGAAGGCGTTGATCATGCCGCCGAACTTGGAGTCCACGTCTTCCTTGGTGTACCCGGCGATCTCGAACGCCTTGTACATGATCTCCGGCTTGTGGTTCCGGATTGCGCCCGAAGACAGCTCGATGCCGTTGCAGACGATGTCGTACTGGTAGGCCAGGATGTCGAGCGGGTTCTTGGTCTCCAGCGCTTCCATCTCGCCTTGCGGCATCGAGAACGGGTTGTGCGAGAAGATGACCTTCTTTTCCTGCTCGTCGTACTCGAACATCGGGAAGTCCACGATCCAGCAGAACTCGAAGCGGTTCTGGTCGATCAGGCCCAGTTCGGTGCCGACGCGGGTACGGGCAAGGCCGGCCAGCTTGGCGGCACCCGCTTCCTTGTCGCAGGCGAAGAATACGCCGTCGTTGGGGCCGAGGCCGAGCTGGGCGACCAGTTGCTGAACCCGCTCCTCGCCGATGTTCTTGGCGATCGGACCGCCGGCCACGCCGTCCTTGAAGTTGATGTAGCCAAGACCCGCATAGCCTTCCTGACGAGCCCAGTCGTTGGTGCCGTCAAAGAAGCTGCGCGGACGCAGGCCTGCCTCTGGAGCCGGAATGGCGCGCACCACGGCGCCCGTCTCGATGGAGCGTGCGAAGATGCCGAAGCCCGAGCCGCGGAAGATCTCGGTCACGTCCTGAATGACGAGCGGGTTGCGCAGGTCCGGCTTGTCGTTGCCGTACTTCAGCATCGATTCCTTGTAGGGAATGCGCTTGAACGGATACGGGCTGACCGAGCGGCCGTTGGCGAACTCCTCGAACACGCCGTGCAGCACCGGCTCGATGGCCGCGAACACGTCTTCCTGCGTCACGAAGCTCATCTCGAAGTCGAGCTGGTAGAACTCGCCCGGGGAACGGTCGGCGCGGGCGTCCTCGTCGCGGAAGCAGGGTGCGATCTGGAAGTAGCGGTCGAAGCCCGCCACCATCAGCAGCTGCTTGAACATCTGCGGCGCCTGCGGCAGCGCGTAGAACTTGCCCGGGTGCAGACGGCTCGGCACCAGGAAGTCGCGTGCGCCTTCCGGGCTGGAGGCGGTCAGGATCGGCGTCTGGAACTCCTGGAAGCCCCGATCGATCATCCGACGGCGCAGGCTTGAGATCACGTTAGAGCGCAGCACGATGTTCTTGTGCAGGCGGTCGCGGCGCAGGTCGAGGAAGCGGTAGCGCAGGCGGATGTCTTCCGGGTACTCGGCGTCGCCGAACACTGGCATGGGCAACTCGTTGGCGGCGGAGAGAATCTCCACCACCTCGGCCTTCACCTCGATCCGGCCCGTGGGCAGGTTGTCGTTGATGGTCTCGGCCGTGCGGGCGACCACCTTGCCATCCACGCGAATCACGGATTCGGAGCGGAGATGCTCAGCGTTCTTGAAGGCCGCCGAGTCGACGTCGACGACGATCTGGGTCAGGCCATAATGGTCCCGCAGGTCGATGAACAGCAGATTGCCGTGATCGCGCTTGCGGTGGACCCAGCCCGACAGGCGGACGGTTTCGCCGACATTGGTTTCGCGGAGGGCTCCGCAGGTATGGGTGCGATAGGCGTGCATGGCAAAAACTCGGTTGTAACCGGAAAAAAATGCGATCGCGGACACACACAGCTTCACGCCCCGTTTGTCAAGGCGCTGCAAGCTGCTACAGCATCACCATGAAAGAATATGTACTCGTCACCACAACGGAAGACCTGTCGGCGCTGTGCGTGCGGCTGGCCGATCAGCCTTTTATCGCGCTTGATACCGAGTTCATGCGCGAGAACAGTTACTATCCCGACCTCTGCCTGATTCAGGTGGCCAGTGTCGAGGAAGCCGCGATCATCGACACCAAATCGTCGAAGCTGTCGCTGGAGCCGCTGTTCACCCTTCTCACCAATGAGAACGTGCTGAAGGTCGTCCACGCCGGTGGTCAGGACATGGAGATCTTCTTCGGCCTCATGGGCCGCATCCCCGCCCCGCTGTTCGACACCCAGATCGCCGGTATGGCGCTGGGCTATGGCGAGCAGGTCGGTTACCAGCAGCTGATCGAGCAGACGCTCGGCGTTCACCTGAACAAGGGCGCCCGCTTCACGGACTGGAGCCGCCGCCCCCTCGAGCAGCGCCAGCTCGACTACGCCGTGGGTGACGTGACCTATCTGGCCGAGGCTTTCCCCAAGCTGCTCGATCGCCTGAGGGAAACCGGGCGCGGCGAATGGCTGGACGAGGAGATGGCCCGCCTGATGGACCCGGCCACCTACACCATCGATCCCGACCAGATGTGGCGGCGCATGAAGCTGCCGAACCGCAACGCCGAGGTGCTGGGCCGCCTCAAGGCACTCGGCGCGTGGCGCGAGCGCGAGGCGCAGGCCAAGAATCTGCCGCGCTCCCGTCTGGTGAAGGACGAGACGCTGGCCGATCTCGCCCTGCACCCGCCCCGCGATCAGACGGCGCTGACCCGCGTGCGCGGCCTGCCCTCCAGCTGGGGTCAGAACGACATCGGCGCGCGCCTTCTCGGCGTGCTCGAGAATGCCCCGCCGCTGCCCAAGGAAGAGATCCCGGCCCGTGACCGGGTGAATGCCCTCGGCCGTCAGGCGTCGCTCATCGCTGATCTGCTCAAGCTGCTGCTCAAGATCCGCTGCGAGGAGTCGAGCATCGCCCCCAAGCTGGTCTGCCGGGCCGATGAACTGGAGGCCCTTGCCGGCGGCCAGCGTGAAGGCCTCAGTATCCTCTCGGGCTGGCGCTTCGAGCACTTCGGCAAGGACGCTCTGGCCATGGTCGAGGGCCGCCTCGCCTTCAGCGTGCGCGACGGCAAGCTGGATCTGAAGGTTATCGAGCCATCGTAAAATTTTGATACTGCTGTAGTTTCCAGATTTAGGGCCGCGCCTTGCAGAAGGGTGCGGCCTTTTTCTTTAGCCAGTGACGGACTGACGGCGCCCGCTCGCAAACAGAAAACCCCGGCCAGTTGCCTGACCGGGGTTTCCGTTGTTCCTCCGTCCTGGGAAAGACGGCTGGTTAAGCGGGTTGGCAGCGGTTACGCGGCCCGAACGCGGGTGAGGAAGCGGTTCACCTGTACGCGCAGCTCGTCAGCCTGCTGGCTGAGGGCCCCTGCGGCGTCCAGAACTTCCTGCGCGTTGTGACCGGTGGTCTCGACGCCGGCGGTGATGCCGCCGATGTTGCGCGAGACTTCCTGCGTGCCGTGAGCCACCTGCTGCACGTTGCGGGCGATTTCCTGCGTCGAGGCGCTCTGCTGCTCGACGGCGACGGAGATACCGACGGAGATTTCGTTGATCTCGCCGATGGTGCCGGCAATGGCGCGGATGGCGCTGACCGACTCTTCGGTTGCCGACTGGATCAGGGCGATCTGGGCGGCAATGTCGTTGGTGGCCTGCGTCGTCTGGTTGGCCAGAGACTTCACTTCCGAGGCGACGACCGCGAAGCCGCGGCCGGCATCGCCCGCGCGGGCGGCCTCGATGGTGGCGTTCAGCGCCAGCAGGTTGGTCTGCTCGGCAATCTGGTTGATGAGGTCCACGACCTGACCGATCTGGCGGGCACCTTCCACCAGGCCCTGCACCTTGGCATCGGTTTCCTTGGCGTCGATCACGGCCTTGTCGGCCACGGTCTTGGCCTGCATGGTCTGGCGGCGAATCTCGTCTACCGAGCTGGCCAGCTCTTCACCGGCAGCAGCAACCATCTGCACGTTGGCAGCGGCCTGCTCGGCGGCGGTGGCAACCGCACCGGCCTGCTGGGTGTTGTCGTGCGCCGTGCGGGTCATGTCTTCAGAGCTGATGCGGACCTTCTCGGCAGCATCGGTGAAGGTGGACACGATGACGTTGATCGTGGTCTCGAACTCGGCAATGGCCGCGTCCAGAGCATTGGCGCGCGCGGTCTTGGCGGCGGTTTCCGCGGCTTCGCGCTCGCGCTCGGCCTTCTGGCGTTCGGCTTCCTCGGCGCGGTGGCGCTCTTCGGCCTCGCGCTGGCGGCGCTCGTTCTCTTCCTGCTCCTGGCGCAACTTCTCGGCTGCCAGCGAGTTCTCACGCAGCACCAGCAGCGCACGGGCGGTCTCGCCCAGTTCGTCGCCGCGGTGGGTCAGCGGAACTTCGGTGTCCAGATTGCCGTCCGCCAGCTGGCGGGTTGCGCCGGTCAGGGCGGCCAGCGGCTTGGTCACGCCGCTGCGGGTCAGGAAGAAACCAGCCAGCAGGGATAGGATGGTCGAGATCGAGAGCACCAGCAGAATGATCTGACGGGTGTTATCGGTCTGCGCAGCCAGCTGATCGCGGGAGACGGTCAGCTCCTGACGGCTCTTGAGAATAAAGGCGTTCATGTCCTTCGTGAGAGAGTCCATTTCCGGCTGGAACTCTTCGTACATGATTGCCAGAGCGGTCTCGTTGTCATTCTTCAGTGCGGAAACCGAGACGGCTTCCAGAATGTCGAACGCGGTCAGGTAGCGCTGGCGCAGCTTGGCCAGTTCATCCTTGTGGCTCTGGGAAGTCGTCAGCTCGATTGCCTCGTCCATGTCCTTGATGAAGGTCGAGCGCACGCCCTGAAGCTGATCGCTGATCTTCTGGACATTCTCGGTATTGGTGTCGGCAATCAGGTTGAAGGCGAGCCGAGAGGTATCGGCCCGGTCCTTGTCGGCGAATGCGGCCGAGGTAATGGCGCGTGCGTCACGCGTCACCATCGTGCTGTAGGATTCGGTGATGTTGTCCATGTTGATGATCGAGAACACCGTCACTGCAACGGCAACGACGCCGCTGAGGAAAAGCGGTGCGATCATCTTGTAGAGGATCTTCACGCGGTTGAGATAATTCAGAAACATCGTCTGCTCCCAGACTCAGGCGGAACATATTCACGCTAGTCCATAGAGCGGTAATGGTGACTGATCCGTAAACCTCGATCGGAAATGTTGTTTAGCAGCATGGAAAAGATGGTTAATTTCAAAGACCCGCGAAACTGAAGGTTCGCAGCAAGGGCGCGGAAAACTGCCAAAGCGCATGGAACCGGCCGGATGGCCGCCCGCCCTGCCCGGTCAGAGGCAAATAAATTTTCTGTCAGGAATGAATGATCTCGAAGAAGGGTGCCATGCCCAGGTGCTTGGCAAGGCTCGCCAGCCGCCGGTCCACCACTTCGCCGTAAAGCCCGGCGTATTCTTCCGTCAACGCCAGCACCAGCTGGCCGCTACGCCGGATCAGGTGGCAGCTCTCCAGCGGTTTGGCGGTGCCGCCGGTCAGGCGCTGACCAAGGCGCAGCGCCAGACCCCACGCCTTGGCACGGCTCAGATCCGATGAGCTGGCCAGCGGCTGCATCATCGCGCCGTAGCGATCATTGATGGAGGCACCATAACAGGCATAGAGCGCCGCGCCGATCATGGCCCGGCCGCGGTAGTCGATGCCAACCCAGTTCCCGAAGAACGATGCCTCAAGCGCCCGTTCCGCCCGGAAGTCCGGGTGGCCGCGCCAGGCCACGTCCGCCAGCAGGCAGGCGGCCAGCCGCAGGCGGCGGTCTTCGGCGGTTTCGTCGTGCTCGAACAACGGGTTCATCCACTGCATCAGGGCTTCGCCATGCTCAGGGAAGCGGCCTTCCTGCACCGCTTCCATGCGGCAGGCTGCCAGCAGCGGGTCCTCGCGCTGAACGGCGGGCGGCAGCGCGTCCAGCAACATGCCTTCGCGCAGGCCATAGGAGGAGTTGATGATGATCGGGATGTCGAGGTGTTCAACCAGCGTTTCCAGAACGGAAATCGCAATGGGAAGGTTTGGCAACCGGCGCTCGGTCAGGCTTTTGACCCGCTTCAGTTCCTTGCGCTCCATGGAGTTCAGCGCCTTGGCGAGTCTGCCGAGCGCGGCAGGCTCCATCTGGTAGTGGTGAATGATGCTGAGCGGATGGTTGGTGAGATGCATGTCCAGATGGGCCAGCGCCCGCCAGGAGCCGCCCACGGTGTAGAACGGCAGCCCCCTGACGGTCTTCAGCCAGGGCACGCCCTCCAGCGCGCGGCGGACCTTTGCCTGCACGGCCTCAGCCGGCGGCGCGCCGGGAGAGCCGTTGCGCAGGGTCAGCACGCCCATCGGCAGGGAAACCCGCTCGCCCACCTTGCCGTTCGCGATGCGAATCAACTCGAGGCTGCCCCCGCCAAGGTCGCCCACGATCCCGTCGGCTTCCGGCTTGGCGGAGAGGACGCCCAGCGCTGCGAAGTAGCCTTCCTGCTCGCCGCTGATCACGGAAATGTCGAGGCCGGTCTGGCGCTTCACCCGAGCGACGAACTCCGCCCCGTTGCTGGCCTGACGCACGGCGGCCGTCGCCACCACGGTCAGTTGGTCCACCTGCATGTCGGCGCACAGCATGGCGAAGCGGCGCAGCGTATCCACCGCCTGCTCCATCGTCGCCTCTTCCATCGCGCCGCTCGTGGCCAGGCCCTTGGCCAGCCCGCACATCACCTTCTCGTTGAACACGGTCGGCGGCACGCGCACCGCGCCGCGATAGACGACGAGCCGGACCGAGTTGGACCCGATGTCGATGATCGCAATCAGACGCTGGTCGATCGGACGCTGGACAGCGCGCGGGCGGGCGTTGGAAAGCGACACTGCGGCGCGATTCATGAAACCTACTCGGCGGATGGACACAGGGTACACGCCGCGCACTTTAGCTCGGCTGAACCGTCAATCAACCCGCAGAAGGCGCTTCGACAGCGTCTTTTTGTCTTCCGTTATTGTCCAGCACCAGCCGCGGAATGGCTCCGGGATCCTTCAGTGCCGCGCCCCGCCCCGACATGGAGGGATTGGTCATGAAGTAGCGGTGCACGTTGAAGGAGTCGCCTCTGGGGGGCATACGCACATAGGTCCCGTCTGGTTGCAGCCACGAGGACTGCTCGGTGTCCTTCAGGTTCGCCACCATCACCTGATCCAGCACCTGGGCATGGACCGTGGGATTCTTGATAGGCACCAGCACCTCGACGCGCCGGTCGAAGTTGCGCGGCATCCAGTCGGCCGACGAGATGTACACCTTCGCCTGCCGCGAGGGCAGCGCCGCGCCGTTGGCGAACGCCACGATCCGGCTGTGCTCCAGGAACCGCCCGATGATGGACTTGACCCGGATGTTCTCCGAAAGCCCCGGCACGCCGGGCTTCAGACAGCAGATGCCCCGCACCACCATGTCGATCTCGACGCCGGCCTGACTGGCCTCGTACAGCTTGTCGATGATGACCGGGTCCACCAGCGAGTTCAGCTTCACCCAGATCTGGGCCGGCTTGCCCGCCCTGGCGTTCCGAATCTCGTTCTCGATGTTGGCCATCAGTGTCGAGCGGATGCCGATGGGAGACATGGCCACGCATTCCAGATGCTCGGGCGGCACGTAACCGGTGATGTAGTTGAACACCTGCGCCGCATCCAGCGCCAGCACCGGGTCCGCCGTGAAGTAGGACAGATCGGTGTAGATGCGCGCCGTCACCGGATGGTAGTTTCCGGTGCCGAAGTGGCAGTAGGTCCGCAGGTCCGCGCCCTCGCGCCGCACCACCATGGAGAGCTTGGCGTGGGTCTTGAGGTCGATGAACCCATAGACCACCTGCGCGCCCGCCCGCTCCAGCTCGGTCGCCCAACGGATGTTCTGCTCCTCGTCGAACCGCGCCTTCAGCTCTACCACCGCCGTCACGGACTTGCCCGCCTCGGCCGCCTCGATGAGCGCGCGCACGATCGGACTCTTCTTGCCCGCGCGGTAGAGCGTCTGCTTGATGGCGACCACGTCCGGGTCCGCCGCTGCCTGCCGCAGGAACGAGAGCACCACGTCGAAGCTCTCGTACGGGTGGTGAACCAGAATGTCCTTGGCCCGAATGGCGGCGCAGCAGTCCCCGCCGTATTCCCGAATACGCTCCGGGAAACGCGGCGTGTAGGGCTCGAACTTCAGGTCCGCCCGTTCGTCGGTGATCAGCTGGTCGGTATCGGCAATGCCGAGGATGCCGTTCACCTCCACGGCGTCGCGGTCCGCCACGCCCAGCTCGCGAATGACCATGCGCTTCAGCTCGGGCGGGGTCGCCGCCTCGATCTTCAGCCGGATCACCTGACCGCGCTTGCGCCGTTTCAGGGCCGATTCGAAGTAGCGGACCAGATCTTCCGCCTCTTCCTCCACCTCGATGTCGCTGTCGCGGATCACGCGGAATGCGCCCTGCCCCATCAGCTCGTATCCCGGGAACAGCTGACCGAGGAACAGGCGAATGGTGTTTTCAAGGCTGATGATGCGCACGCCCTCGCCCGGCAGGCTGATGAAGCGCGGCAGCATGGAGGGCAGCAGCAGCAGGGCGTGCAGCAAGCTTCTGTCTGCCAGCCGCCGCAGCTCCAGCACCAGCGAGATGCCCTTGTTCGGAATGAACGGGAACGGGTGCGCCGGGTCTATGGCCAGCGGCGTCAGCACCGGGAAGATCTTGGCGAGGAAATGTCCCTCGAGCCACTCCTGCTCTTCGGCCGTCAGGTCATCACGGCCCAGCACCTCGATGCCGCCCTGCGCCAAAGCCTCGCGCAGCTCGCCCCACACCGCCTGCTGCGCCCGCATCAGCTCGTCGGCCTTGTCGGAGATCGCGGCCAGCTGCTGGGCCGGCGTCAGCCCGTCCTGGCTGACGGTCTGCACCGCGGCGTCCATCTGCCCGCGCAGGCCCGCCACGCGCACCATGTAGAACTCATCGAGATTGCTGCCCGAGATCGAGAGGAACCGCACCCGCTCCAGCAGCGGATAGCGCTCGATGCGCGCCTGCTCCAGCACCCGGAAATTGAAGGCGAGCCAGGACAGCTCCCGATTGAAATACCGATCGGGGTCCACAGGATGGAGATGATCCGCATGGGCAGCGGCAAGATAGGCATTCATGGGCATGGTAAGAAGCTACTCTGCCCGTGCGAAGGAATTATGACAAGCTCTGCGCTTTGGCCGCCTTCTCGGCCGAATCCGCCATATCCGCCAGCACCTGCCGCACGAACGGCACCGTCACCGGCCGCCGCTTCTCCAGCGCCGTCTGGTCGATGGCCTCGACCACAGCGTTGATGCGCCCGTAATCCCGCTCCAGCCGCGGCATCAGGAACTCGATCACGTCCGGCGGCACGTCCAGTCCCCGGTCGCGGAACTGCTTGACCATCAGCGCCGCCATCAGCGGCTCGTCCGGCTGGCTGATCTCCGCCACCGGCAGCGCCTGCAGGCGTGAGATCAGGTCCGGCAGCTGCAGGTTCCATTGACGCACCGGCTGGCGGGTCAGCAGCACGAGGCCGATCTGCTGCTCCCGTGTCCAGTTGATCAGGTGGAACAGCCCTTCCTCGTCCACGCCCTCGCCCACCGCGTCGATCACCATGGTCGGCAGGCGCAGGCGGCTGTGCAGCTGGCCGGGGCCAAGCACCCGCCCCCCGGTGCGGCTCGCAAAGATCGCGCCCAGATGGCTCTTGCCTGACTTCTCCGGCCCCACGATCAGCAGGGCATGGCTCGGCCAGTCCGGCCAGTTGTCGAGATACGCAACGGCCAGTTCGTTCGACGGCGAGACGGCGAAGTTCTCGATCCCCGTCGCCTTGCGGTAGGACAGCGGCAGCGGCGGCTGTTTCATCGCCCCTGCTCCTGCTTAGGGCCCGCTTCGGGCGATGGCACCGGCGTCGTGCCGTCGTCATAGAGGCGGCTGGACAGGTAGCGCTGGATCAGCCAGCGCGACAGCACGGCTACCACCGCCGCCACCGGCACCGCGAGGAAGATGCCGACGACGCCCAGCAGCTCGCCGCCTGCGAAGATGGCGAAGATCACCCACACCGGATGCAGACCCACCCGGTTGCCGATGAGGTTCGGGGTCAGGATGCTGCCCTCGATGCCCTGAACGATCACGAACACCACATAGACCAGCCCCACCTTGACCCAGTCCGTCCCGAACTGGCCCAGCGCCACCAGCACTGCCAGCGCCGAGGCGAAGAACGGTCCGGCCAGCGGCACGAAGGCGAGCAGGCCCGCGATCAGGCCGAGCACCAGCGCATAGTTGAGGCCGAGCAGGCTCCAGCCGAAGGCGTAGAGCACGGCCAGCGCCATGCACACCAGAAACTGGCCGCGCACGAAGCCGGAGAGCGCATAATCCATGTCGCGCAGCAGCGTCTCGATCGTCGGCAGGTGCTGGCGCGGCAGCAGGGTCCTGATGCGCGCAACCACGATGTCCCAGTCCCGCAGCAGGTAGAAGGCCACCACCGGTGAGATCAGAATGAGCGTGAACAGGTTGAACAGGGCGATACCGCTGGCCAGCACCTGCCCCATGTGCGCGGCGATCCATTCCATCAGCTTGCCGCTGGACTGGTTTACCAGGTTCTGCGCGCGCTCCGTGCCGCCCGCTTCATCGATCAGCCCGAGAATCAGCGGGCGAACCTTGGCGATGTAGCCCGGCAGCGCGTTGGCGAACCCCACCACCTGATCCCGCAGCATCGGCGAGATGGCGATGAACACGCCGATGACCAGCCCGAAGAACGCCACGATGGCAATGCTCGTCGCCAGCCAGCGCGGCATCTTCAGCGCTTCCATGCGGTCCGCCACCGGGTCGAGCAGGTAGGCCACGGCAAGGCCCACCACGAACGGCAGCAGAACGCCGCTGATGGAGACGAAGAAGGCAAGGAAGAGCAGGACGCCGAGAGCGAACCAGATCCACCGCGGGGGCGACGAGGCCATGGGCCGATTACTCCTGTGGCGGGCGCTGGCCGAAGCCCGGCGGCAGCAGCGAGTTCGGGGCCTGACCCTGAGGCTGCTGGCCCTGCGGTTGCTGACCCTGGGGTACTTGTCCCGGCGCTGGCGGGGTGGCTTGTGGCTGTGCTTGCGGGGCCGGTTGCGGCTGGCCCTGAGGTTGCTGGCCCGGTGCGGGAGCCGGGGCGCCCGGCCCGGAGGAGACCACGCCCTCCTCGCCCACGCCCTCGATGATCTGCGGCATCTGGATCGGCGGGTCGCCCGCCCGGCGGGCACGCAGCACCAGACGGCCATCGCCCGTCGGTACGAGGCGCAGGCCGATCTGGTCGAGGTCATAGTGCAGCCAGTTCACCGATGAACCGTAATCAAGGCGCACCTGCGAGGTGCCGCCAAGCGACAGGCCGGTCAGCGTCAGGCCCGCCACCGAAGGCACGCGGCGCAGCTGGGCCTCCAGTGCAGACCACGCCTGAGCATTGGGCGTGTCCACCAGCACGTCGATGCCGCGGAAGCTCTGCACGCCGAACGTCTGCTCCGGCTCGTACGTGCTCGAGGCTGCCACCTCGTCCACGCTGATCGCCTCGCTCGCCTTCAGCTTGCCTGCCTCCAGTGCCTTGTTCATGGCCGCATCGAGCGCGCTCACCGCTTGGGCCAGCATGGCCGGAACCTCGGCGGGAGATTTGGCCGTCAGCTTGGCCTCGCCCAGCAGGCGGCGTTCAAGGCCGTGCAGAACGCGGAACGTGCCTTCCACCGGACCGCCCGGATAGGTGCGGTTCAGGCTGGCCTCGGCCACGGCCACGTCCTCCGCGCCGTAGCGCATCAGCGCCAGACGCATCATCTCCGGAGACTGCTCGGTCGACCGCGCGGCGCTCAGCAGCACGCCGTCGCTCGGCGTTCCGGTCACCCGCACGTAGTCGATGGCGGTGCGTACGTCGGCGAACGTCGTCCACGCCCGGAACCACGGGCTGCGCGGATCAACGCCGGACCAAGCCCCGCCGTCCTTCATCACCGGCAGCAGGAGAATCGGGTGAGACTTGCGGCCCTGCGGCCCGAGTCCCAGCTTGCCGATGTACGAGCGGATCTTGGTCGGCTCGAAATCGACGCTGAGCCGTGCGATGTATCGCCGCGAGGAGAAATTCTCCGACTCAACGTTGATGCCGGCCACCAGACCGTTCATGCCGCCGTCGCCCAGACTTGGCGCGGACGACTCCGCCTGACCCGTCAGGCGGGCCCACAACTGCCGCCACGCCTTGCGCTGTGCCAGCCGGAAGCCTGCGTCGCGGGCCTTGTTCGCGTCGCCAGCCACCACGTCCACCGTCACTCCCTTCACAGAGAACGGATCGGCGGTGACCGGGTCGGCTGCACGAACCGTCCCGGAGGACAGCATGCCGATTAGGAGGAGAGGAACGAGCCGCACGAGGACCAATCAATGACTTTGTTCGACAGGAATGCGTTCCTTTTACAACTGAGGTTTCGCTTCTCAAGTTCAATCTGGTAACAGGCGTCCAACTGTATCTCGCCTTTCAGCTTTGGAAAGACCGGTCATGTCCGAAAAAACACCCTACACCTACGCCCAGGCGGGCGTGTCCATCGACGCCGGAAACGCGCTGGTCCGTGCCATCGCCCCGCTGGCGCGCGCCACCCGCCGTCCCGGCGCGGACAGCGATCTCGGTGGCTTCGGCGCATTCTTCGACCCCAAGGCTGCGGGCTACAACGATCCGCTGCTGGTCTCCTCGACCGACGGCGTCGGCACCAAGATCAAGCTCGCCATCGATGCCAACGGCCATGACACCATCGGCATCGACCTCGTTGCCATGTGCGTGAACGATCTGGTGGTTCAGGGCGCAGAGCCCCTGTTCTTCCTCGACTATTTCGCCACCGGCAAGCTCGACACCGGCGTTGCCGCCCGCGTCGTCGCCGGCATCGCCGAAGGCTGCCGCCTCGCCGGGTGCGCCCTCATCGGCGGCGAGACCGCCGAGATGCCGGGCCTCTATGGCGACGGCGACTATGACCTCGCCGGTTTCACCGTCGGCGCGGTCGAGCGCGGTCAGCAGCTCACCGGCGAAGGCGTCGCCAGCGGAGACGTGATCCTCGGCCTGTCCTCCTCGGGCGTCCACTCCAACGGCTACTCGCTGGTCCGCCGCCTCGTCACCGACTTCAAGGTGGACCTGACCGCCCCGGCGCCGTTCGATTCTTCCCGCACCGCGGGCGAGGCCCTGCTCGCTCCCACCCGCATCTATGTGAAGCAGCTCCTGCCGACCGTCCGCTCGGGCAAGATCAAGGCGCTGGCCCACATCACCGGCGGCGGCATCACCGAGAACATGCCGCGCGTGCTGCCCAAGGGCACCCGCGCCGTGTTCGACACCGCCAGCTGGGATCTGCCGCCGCTGTTCCGCTGGCTGCGTGACCTCGGCTCCATCGAGGGCGCCGAGCTGGTCCGCACCTTCAACTGCGGCATCGGCATGGCCATCGTCGTTGCTGAAGAGAACGTGGACGCCGTCACCGCCGCCCTTACCGAAGCGGGCGAGAGCGTTCACCGCATCGGCCGCATCGAACCCGCTGAGGGCGACGTGCGCGGCTGCCGCGTGACCTCCGCCGCCGGCAACTGGGGCTATGCGGACGCGTGGGACGCCTCACATGATGCCTAATTCCGGCTCCAAGCTCCGCATCGGCGTTCTGATCTCCGGGCGGGGCAGCAACTTCAAGGCGCTGCTGGATGCCTCGCTCAAGCCGGATTTCCCGGCCGAGATCGTCTGCGTCGTCTCCAACAAGGGGCAGGCAGGCGGCCTTGAATATGCGCGCGAGGCTGGCATTGCCACCGTCGTCGTGCCGCACACCGGCTTTGCCAGCCGCGAGGCGTTCGACGTGGCGGTGGACACCCAGCTTCGCCGTCATGACGTCGAGCTGGTGGTGCTGGCCGGGTTCATGCGCGTCCTCTCCGCCGAGTTCATCAACCGCTGGCCGGACCGCATCCTGAACATCCACCCCTCGCTCCTGCCCGCCTTCCGTGGTCTGCACACCCATGAGCGCACCATCGAGGCCGGCTGCAAGATCGCGGGCTGCACCGTTCACATCGTCCGGCCCGAGCTGGACGAAGGCCCGATCATCGCTCAGGCCGCCGTGCCGGTGCTGGAAGGCGATACCGCCGGCACCCTCGCTGCCCGCATCCTCGAGCAGGAGCACCGCATCTACCCGGAAGCGGTCCGCCTGATTGCTGAGGGCCGCGTCGAGATCGACGGCATGATCGCCCGCATCCGCGATGCCCAATCGACTGCCCACCCGCTGGTGAACCCGGCGCCGCGCTGCTGATTGAAAACTTGAAATACGACGCGTAAGGGCCGGTTCTTCCGGCCCTTTTCGTTTTTACTCACTTGCGCTCCGCCAGCCGCTCCCGCTGCCGCCTCTCCTGCTCGGCAACCTTCGGCGGCACCGCATCGCCGAGTTCCTTGATCTCATAAAGCGGCCGGATCTCGATCTCGGAGCGCTCACGCATCGGGTTCGGGCAACGCTTCACCCACGCGATCGCCTCATCCATGTCCTTGACCTGCCAGAGCCAGAACCCGGCAACGAGGGACTCCGGCGGATCGAACGGCCCATCGACCACCGTCCGCTGCGTGCCGTCGAACATCACCCGCTTGCCGTCGGAAGACGGGTGCAGCCCCTCGCCCGCCAGCAGAACTCCGGCGTCCAGCAGTTCATCGTTGAAGTTGCCCATCTCGATGAGCAGGTCATCAGGCGGCAGTGCGCCGCTTTCGCTTTCCGCCGTGGCCTTCACCAGAACCAGCACGCGCATGTGCTCCTCCCATCCAACCGTGCAGACAGGAGGAACGCCCTGGATGGCCCGGAAGGTGCCGCGCGGATGCCAGGTAAAAGCCTTCGGCGTGTACTTCGCAGGGGGTCTCACCCCCTGCACTCCCATTACCTATTCGGCCTCAGACATCATGACGGGCGCAGCCAAAAGAAAAGGGCCGGCGCAAACCGGCCCT
>NZ_DATBUP010000260.1:0-16593 GCF_036515995.1 Pedomonas sp.
AGAACAAGTCATGGCCGAACCGCTGGTGCGCGTCACCCGCGCCCTTCTTTCCGTTTCCGACAAGTCGGGACTGGTGCCCTTCGCGCAGGCGCTGGCCGCGCGCGGCGTCGAACTGCTCTCGACCGGCGGCACGGCCAAGGCCCTGCGTGATGCCGGCCTGAGCGTCAAGGACGTGTCGGAGCACACCGGCTTCCCGGAAATGATGGACGGCCGGGTGAAGACCCTGCACCCGATGATCCACGGCGGCCTGCTCGCCCTGCGCGACCATCCGGAACACGCCAAGGCCATGCAGGACCACGGCATTCCGCCGATCGACATGGTGGTGGTGAACCTCTACCCGTTCGAGGCGACCGTGGCCAAGGGCGCGGACTTCGAGACCTGCATCGAGAACATCGACATCGGTGGCCCCTCGATGGTGCGCTCGGCCGCCAAGAACCACGGCTACGTCACCATCATCACCGATCCGGCCGACTACGACGCGGTTGCGGCCGAGCTGGAAGCCCATGACGGCGCGACCACGCTGGAGCTGCGCCGCCGCCTCGCCGGCAAGGCCTATGCCCGCACCGCCGCCTACGACAGCGCGATTGCCGCCTGGTTCTCGGGCACCGTGCACAACGAGACCTTCCCGGAGACGCTGGCGCTCTCCGCCAAGAAGGTGAACGAGCTGCGCTACGGCGAGAACCCGCACCAGACCGCCGCCTTCTACCGCACCTCCGACGAGCCGGGCGTGGTCAATGCCCGCCAGCTGCAGGGCAAGGAGCTGTCGTTCAACAACCTGAATGACACGGATGCGGCGCTGGAGCTGATCGGCGAGTTCGACGCCGCGACCCCGGCGATCGCCATCATCAAGCACGCCAACCCGTGCGGCGTGGCCACCGGCGCCTCGCTGGAAGACGCCTACCGCAAGGCGCTGCTGTGCGATCCGGTCTCGGCCTTCGGCGGCATCATCGCCGCCAACCGTCCGCTGGACGGCGCAACCGCCAAGGCGATCACCGAGATCTTCACCGAAGTGGTGGTGGCCCCGGACGCTGACGAAGAAGCCATCGCCATCTTCGCCGGCAAGAAGAACCTGCGCCTGCTGCTGACCGGCGGCCTGCCGAACCCGGCCCGCCCCGGCTACAACATCCGCACCATTGCGGGCGGCCTGCTGGTGCAGGGCCGCGACAACGGCGTGACCACGGAAGCCGACCTGAAGGTGGTGACCAAGCGCGCGCCGACCGCACAGGAAATGGCCGACCTGCTGTTTGCCTTCCGCGTGGCCAAGCACGTGAAGTCCAACGCCATCGTCTACGCCAAGAACGGCGCGACCGTGGGCGTGGGCGCAGGCCAGATGAGCCGCGTGGACAGCGCCCGCATCGCCGCCTGGAAGTCCAAGGAAGCTGCGGGCGAGGCCGAGGCGCTGACCATCGGCTCGGTTGTGGCCTCCGACGCCTTCTTCCCGTTCGCCGACGGCCTGCTGGCCGCCGCTGACGCCGGCGCAACCGCCGTCATCCAGCCGGGCGGCTCGATCCGCGACGACGAAGTCATCGCCGCCGCCGACGAGAAGGGCCTCGCCATGGTGTTCACCGGCAAGCGCCACTTCCGGCACTAATTCAGGGGCGACCCTGCTGAACAAGAGGGGCGGGGCCTGCATGGCTCCGCCCTTTTGTTTTACAGAAGGGTTTCAACCCATCTGCACCTCCCGTTCTGTCAGAAGGGCCACCTGCGGGCTCGACGCTCAGCGCAGGCTTGAAACGTCGATAGTTGTAAAAAACCTATTGACATTGGAAAACCCCTGTGAGAAAAGGGGACAGCCTCGGTGTGTGTTGGGGCCTGCGTTCGTGTTTGCGGTTGGAGCAGAACAGGAGGGCACCATGGCGGGTTTCGAGTTTCTTCCGGCGTTGCCGCAACTCGTGGCGTTCGCCATTGCGGCGCTTGCGCTCAACGTGACGCCGGGTGCGGACATGACCCTTGTGGGGATTTCCGCCGCAAGGGGCGGCGTGCGCTCCGGCATCGCCGCGGCACTGGGGGTGGCCGTTGGCTGCTGCGCCCATATCCTGTTCGCCGTGGCGGGACTTTCGGCCCTCATTGCCGCCTCGCAGACCGGCTTTACCGTGCTCAAGTGGGCAGGTGCGGCGTACCTGCTTTATCTGGCATGGAGCATGGTGCGCCCGGCCTCGGCCCCCGAGGGCGGGAAGGAGCCGGCGACCCTGCACGCTTTTGCGAGCCCGTGGCGCGCCTTCCGCCAGGGGGCGCTGGTGAACCTTGCCAACCCGAAGGTGGGCCTGTTCTTCATTGCGTTCCTGCCCCAGTTCCTCGATCCGGCCAGCCCGTACCAGACGGCGCAGATCGCGTTCCTCGGCCTGTGGTTCAATGCGAGCGGCACGCTGGTGAACATCATCGTGGCAGTGTTCGCCGCCCGCGCCGCAGTGCGCCTGAAGGGCAGCGAGCGGCTGGTACGGTGGATGCGCTGGGCAACGGCGGGGATCATGGGCGCGCTGGCCGTCCGGCTGGCGCTCAGTCAGCGCTGACGAGCCCCCATGGCAGCCATCGCCTTCATCTGATCGCAGGTGGACTTGCGCTGGGCCGGGCTGATGCCGTTCATCCGCTTGCGGGCCTCGGCAGCGTTGGCGGCGTAAAGGCTGTCATAACGGGCGGCGGGAACGCCCAGCGCCAGGGTTTCCTTGCGCTGCTCGGCGCGCATTCTGGTGATCTCGGCCGGGCTGTAGTGCTGGCAGATCTCGGCAACTTCGGTGAGCTGGGCGGCCATCTTGATCAGGCCTTCTTCCTGCTCCGGCTCGAGCTGACCGGCGTGGGCCACACCTGCCCCGAGTGCGATAGCGAGCGCCAGAGTCGACGCCAACAGCTTCTTCATGACGGTTTTCTCCTTATGGAACACGGCCCCCTGTCGACCGGCCGCAAAGTGATCAGGCAATGTAATCAGGCGGTTGTCATTACATGTCCATGATGAACTGCGGATGACCAGGATCAGGAAGCACCGGGATCAGGAGCGCCGCATGTGCAGCAGGGGATAGGGCCGCCCGTCGTCATCGGTGGGAGAGCGGCCGGTCTCCATGAAGCCCATGTGGCGATAGAAGCCGACGGCCTGCTCGTTCTGCTCGTTCACGTCGACCGTCAGGGGCACGGTCGCCACCCGCGCCGCATGGTCGATGAACAGGCGGCCCAGCCCCTTGCCCCGGCAGTCAGGATCAAGGAACAGGCTGTCGATATTGCTGCCGGTCATGCCCATGAACCCGGCGAGCCGACCCTGCGCATCGGCCGCAACCGTGAGGTCCGCATTGGGCAGGTAGAGGTTGGCAACGGCGGTTTCGATCTCATGGAAGTCCGCTTCCCGCAGGAAGCGGTGCGTGGCGCGCACGGACCTGCGCCAGATGTCGATCAGGTGCGGCACGTCCGCCGGGCAGGAGGGGCGAAGCTGGTACATGGGGCTCTTTCAGCGAGGGTCGTCAGGAAGCCGAACGGGCCGCTGGAGGACAGGGTGCAGAGCCTGCCTGGCCAGAGTGCCGATTTAGTGAAAAAGGCTGACGCAAATGAACCGGTTACACACCCCCGACCCGGGCCGACGGCATCCGGGTCAGGACGCGAGGCGAGAAACGCCGGGCGGTGCGGGCGCTTAACATCACTCAGTGGATGAAAAAACACTTTTACGAAAAAAATGATGCTCTTCTTGCTCACGCTTTCGAAAAAAGAGGTATAGCACTGCGGCGGCTGCCCCGAGCCGGACCCCCGCGGGTCATCGGGATGGTCCTGCTTCATAGCTCTCTTCCTGGACATCCGGCCAAGAGGGATCGGACATCCAGTGTCGTTTGAAAGGATGGTAATTATGGCAAAGGCCCCCCTTCGCGTAGCCGTAACCGGCGCTGCGGGTCAGATCTGCTACTCCCTGCTGTTCCGCATCGCCAACGGCGACGTGTTCGGCAAGGATCAGCCGGTGATCCTGCAGCTGCTCGACATTCCGCAGTCCATCAACGCCGTGAAGGGCGTGGTGATGGAGCTGGAAGACTGCGCCTTCCCGCTGCTGGCCGGCGTGACCATCTCTGACGACGCCAACGAAGCGTTCAAGGACATCGACGCTGGCTTCCTCGTCGGCGCGCGTCCGCGTTCGAAGGGCATGGAGCGCCGCGACCTGCTGGCCGCCAACGCCGCCATCTTCAAGGTGCAGGGCGCAGCTCTGAACACCGTGGCCAAGAAGACCGCCAAGGTGATCGTGGTTGGCAACCCGGCCAACACCAACGCCTGGATTCTGGCTCACAACGCTCCGGACTTCCCGGCCGAGAACATCTCCGCCATGACCCGTCTGGACCACAACCGCGCTCTGGCCCAGCTGGCCGAAAAGACCGGCGTGGCCGTGGACTCGATCCAGAACTTCGTGATCTGGGGCAACCACTCCCCGACCATGTTCGCCGACTACTTCGCCGCCACCGCCAACGGCAAGGCCCTGCCGGAGCTGGTGAACGACGAAGCCTGGTACAAGGACACCTTCATTCCGAAGGTTGCCCAGCGCGGCACCGCGATCATCGAAGCGCGCGGCGCATCCTCGGCCGCATCGGCAGCCAACGCCGCCATCGACCACATGCGCGACTGGTTCCTGGGCTCCAACGGCAACTGGGCATCCATGGCGATCCCGTCCGACGGTTCCTACGGCATTCCGGAAGGCCTGATGTGCTCGGTGCCGGTGATCACCACCGCCGGCGGCAACTTCGAGCGCGTTCAGGGCGTGGAACTGAACGAATTCCAGCGCGCCAAGATCGACTTCTCGGTCAAGGAACTGCTGGAAGAGCGCGACGCCGTTCTGGAGATCCTGTCGGCAGAGTAAAAAGCTGTTCGCAGCTTAACCGACTGGTATTCAAGAGAGCCGTCCTGCCCCACCGGGCAGGGCGGTTTTCTTTTTAAGATATTCAGCTTGCACCTTGCCGTGGTTTGATCGCCGGAGTTTTGGAGCCTGTTACAACCTGCTTGCAGCAGGTTACGGCTCTCCGTTCTTTATCAGTCGCACTTTCTTAACCGCAGGGCTTACGCCCTGCTCGAAAGCTGCTCTGATGTTTTGAGGCGTCGACCATCCATGGCTTTGGAACCTAGCTTTGTGAATTTGCAGACGATTGCACGGAGCAAGAGCGAAGATGCAGTACTCCTGCTCGCTCACGGGCGTTTCGCCAACGCGTATTATTTGGCGGGATATGCGGTGGAGATCGGACTGAAGGCCTGCATTGCGTTGCGATTTCTGGCCGAGCGCCTGCCGGATCGGCGCTTGGTCAATGCCATTCATACGCACCAGTTGAACGATCTGATTCTCCATGCAGGTCTGGAGAACATTCTGGATGAGCGGAGAAGCCAGAACCGGGAATTTTCAGACAACTGGACACGAGTTTGCAAGTGGCATCCCGATAGCCGCTACAGCACGGTTGATGGTTTCACTGCACAGAGGATGGTTCACGCCGTTTCGGACTCACAGACGGGGGTTTTGGAATGGATAAAAGAATATTGGTAGCGGATGGCCACGCGCTCCTGCGTTTGCTGGACGAGACCGTGGCCGCGCCACGAGGAGCCATTTGGGTGAACAACCCGGACGCTGGGCGCTGGGAGCTGTGGGTGCTGCCTGCAAAGGCGACGGCCCCGCTTGCGTTCGATCGAATGGTCACCGATGCGCTGCTGGATCATTCCGAACAGTTCATCGACATGCACAAAGGCATTACGTCCATGAGCGTGTGGATGATCAACGACTCCCATCCGGCCGTGCCCGCGCTAAACAGAATCTATTGGCTGGAAGGTCTAGGCGAGCATTTTATCGGCACCAGACGGCTGGACACCTGCATCGTTGAGGACGCCATTCTGCTGCGCTGGTCGACGGAAGAGGCAAGGTCTGAGGCGGCGTTCGAATTGAACCGAAACCTAGCGCCAAAACGGCGAGAAGTTGCCCAAGAAAGAAAAGGCCGCGCCCTTGTGTGATGGACGCGGCCCTTAAAGAGGGGTGCAGGGGGTTGTAGACCCCCTGCGAGAGAAACCCCCGGCCTTACCGTGACAGCTGCTGACGCACCTGCGAGGCGAGGTGGGTGAGCTTGGCGGTGGTGGCGGGCTTGGAGGCGCGGACGTTCTCCACCAGCGCGCGGATGCGGTTGGCGACGACTTCCTGCTCCGAGAGCCAGTCTTCCACGGCGGCCTGCGCCGAGGGCGCGTTGCCGGTGGAGACGAGGCGGCGGACCACCTCGAGGCGCACGCGCTCGAAGTCATGGGCCGTGCCGGCCAGCAGCAGGCGCTCCCACGGATCGGCGGGCATCAGGCTGACGGCCATGCCGGCCGCCCAGTCCAGACCCAGCCGGTCACCCAGGAGGGTGTAGGCGTGGGCGATGTCGGCCTCGTCCAGCCCCAGTTCCTCGGCCAGCAGGGCAACGCCTACGCCGCCGTTGAGGATGACCAGCAGGATGAGCGCCTCGCGCACGTCCGGCGGGGTGCCGCGCTCCTCCAGGATCTGGCGGTAATGCTCCACCCGGGCACGCGGCTCGGGCCGGAGCAGGTCATTGACCTGCGGGACGAGCCGGTCCATGCCCGGCTTCAGCCGCGCGATCATGGCAGTGGGTTCGAGAGTCTCGCCCGAGAAGCGCAGGATGTCCTCGATCTGGCGCTTGAGGCCGCCGGCGGCTTCCCGGTGCAGGCGCATCTGCACCTCGGCGGGGATGCGGTAGTCGTAGGAGTCGATCATCCGCCACAGGGTGCGGGTGTTGAACACCTCGCGCGCCACCACGAACGCGCCGACCACCTGATCGAGCCCGGCGCCGGTTTCCTCCGCCAGTTCAAAGGCGATGGTGATGCCGCCCCGGTTGACGATGGCGTTGGACAGCTTGGTGGCGATGAGTTCGCGCCGCAGGGAGTGATTGCGGATTTCCTCCGGGAACCGCTCCTGAAGCTGGGGCGGGAAGGCCTGATCCAGCTCCTCCTGCACGATGGGATCATCCAAAACCGCCGAGTCCAGCAGCGCTTCGTGAATGCGCAGCTTGGAGTAGGCCAGCAGCACCGCCAGTTCGGGACGGGTCAGGCCCTCGCCCGCCACCATGCGGCGCTCCAGTTCCTCGTCGGACGGAAGACCCTCGATCGCGCGGTTGAGGTGGCCGGAGGCCTCCAGCGTCTGGATGAGGCGGCCATAGGCGGGCACCGCATGGGCGCCGCCGATCTCCGCAACGGAGATGGCCTGGGTCTGGAGGTAATTGTCGCGCAGGACGATGTCCGCCACGTTGTCGGTCATGTCCTCCAGCAGACGGTCACGCTCTTCCATCGGCAGGCGGCCGGAGGCGACGATCGGGTTGAGGAGAATCTTGATGTTCACCTCGTTGTCCGAGCAATCGACGCCCGCCGAGTTGTCGATGAAGTCTGCGTTGATGCGACCGCCCTTGCGGGCAAAGGCGATGCGCGCGCCCTGGGTGAAGCCGAGGTTGGCGCCTTCGCCCACCACCTTGACGCGCAGTTCCTCGCCATCGATGCGCACCGGATCGTTGGCCTTGTCACCCGCCGCCGCGTGGGGCTCGGCAGCCGCCTTCACGTAGGTGCCGATGCCGCCCATCCACAGCAAGTCCGCTTCCATCTTGAGGACGGCGCGGATCAGCTCGACCGGGCTGAGGCTGGTCTCGGCAACGCCCAGCATGGCCTGGATTTCGGGCGTCAGGTCGATGGACTTGGCCGTGCGCGGGAAGACGCCGCCGCCCTGCGAGATGAGGGAGGGGTCGTAGTCCGCCCACGAGGAGCGCGGCAGGTTGAACAGGCGCTGGCGCTCGAGGAAGCTCTTCTCCGGATCCGGCGTCGGGTCGAAGAAGATGTGGCGGTGGTCGAACGCCGCCACGAGCTTGATCGCGCGGCTGAGCAGCATGCCGTTGCCGAACACGTCGCCCGACATGTCACCGACGCCGACGACGCGCACGGGATCGGTGGCGACGTTGATGCCCATCTCGCGGAAGTGACGCTCGACGGAGATCCAGCCGCCGCGGGCGGTGATGCCCATGGCCTTGTGGTCATAGCCCTTGCTGCCGCCGGAGGCGAAGGCATCGCCCAGCCAGTGGCCGCGCTCTTCGGAGATGCCGTTGGCGATGTCGGAGAAGGTGGCCGTGCCCTTGTCCGCGGCAACGACGAGGTAGGGATCGTCATCGTCATGGCGCACCACGTCGAGCGGCGGCACCACTTCGCCTTCCACCAGATTGTCGGTCACGGTGAGCAGGGAGCGGATGAAGATCTTGTAGGCCTCCTTGCCCTCGGCCAGCCAGGCCTCGCGGTCGGACGCGGGGGGAAGCTGCTTGGCGTAGAAGCCGCCCTTCGCGCCGACGGGCACGATGACGGCGTTCTTGACCATCTGCGCCTTGAGGAGACTTAGCACCTCGGTGCGGAAGTCGTCACGCCGGTCGGACCAGCGCAGACCGCCGCGCGCCACCTTGCCGCCGCGCAGGTGGATGCCCTCGACGCGCGGGCTGTACACGAAGATCTCGCGATACGGCACCGGCAGTGGCAGGCCCGGAACCTGGCTGGAGTTGATCTTGAACGCCAGCGCCGGGCGGTCCGGCTGGTAGGCGTTGGTGCGCACCGTGGCGAGGATGACCGAGCGGTAGAGCCGCAGGATGCGATCATCCGCCAGCGCTTCCACCCGGGCGAGCTCGTTCTCGATGTCGGTGAGGATGGTGGCTTCCTGCTCCGGGTCGGCCCGGTTCGGATCGAAGCGGGCAGCGAACAGATCCGCCAGCGCCGTCGTCAGGCGCGGATAGCCGATGAGCGCCGCCTGCACCGTGTCCTGCCCGTAGGGCAGGCCGATCTGGCGCATATAACGGAAGTAGGCACGGAACAGGCCCGCCTGCTCGACGCCCAGATTGACCTTGATGACGAGGGCGTTGAATCCGTCATCCTCCTGATCTCCGCCGAGGATGGAGCGCAGCGCCGGCTCCAGCGTCGGCTTCAGCCAGTTGAGGTCCAGCGGCTGCCCGTAGGGATCCGCCAGCAGGAAGTCATGAATCCAGCCGTGCTTGCCCTCGGCCAGATCGAACGGATACTCCTCGATCACCTTGAGGCCGAGATGCTCCAGCACCGGGACGCATTCCGAAAGCGGGATGATGCTGCCCATGCTGAAGATCTTGAGGCGGATCTGGTGGGGCTGGTCGTCCTGACGGCGGTAGATCAGCACATCACGGTCATCTTCATCGCGCAGGGCGATGAGGCGGCCGATGTCGAGGGCGGCCTCGGCCGGCGAGTACTGGGCACGATAGGCCGTGGAGAGCAGGCGGCCGTGGCTGAGGCGCAGGCGCGCGGCGCGGGCCTCGCCCACGGTTTCGGCCAGAGCAGTTTCCAGCTGGTCGTCCCACCCGAGCACCAGCGCCCGCAGGCGACGGTTGAGATCGTCCTCGTCCGCGTGCGGCACGGAGCCCGGCGTGGTGCCGAGGATGAAGTGGACGCGCGCCATCGCATCGTCGCGCAGTTCCACCGAGTAGAGGGACAGGCGGCCGTGGAAGGCGGTGGCGAGCATGCGGCCCACGGTCTCGCGGATGTCGCTGCGGTACAGGTCGCGCGGGATGCAGGTCAGCACGGAGACGTAGCGCTCGAAGCGGTCACGCCGCACGAACAGCTTGGGCCGGGGCCGGTCGATCAGGGACAGGAGGCCGAGCGCCACATTGGTGAGCTGTTCCGGGTCGATCTGGAACATCTCGTCCCGCGGGAAATTCTCCAGCACGTGCAGCAGGGCCTTGCCCGCATGGCCGCGCGGATCGAACCCGCAGGCCTCCAGCACCTTTTCCACCTTGCGACGCAGGAGGGGCACCTGACGCGCGCTGGCGGCGTAGGACATGGAGGTGAACAGGCCGATGAAGCGGTGCTCGCCGATCACGCGGCCATCCCGGAACGCCTTCACGCCCACGTAATCCATGTGAACCCGGCGGTGGACGGTGGACATGGCGTTGGACTTGGTGATGAGCACCGGCTCGGGCGTTGCCAGGAAATGGCGCAGCTGCGGGGAGACCGTGGTATAGCCCTCAGGCCCGCGCCACACCGGATAGGCGGGGTCACGCAGGTAGCCGAGGCCGTTCTCGGTCTTGGGTGCCAGGGTCTCGTCCCCCAGATCGCCCTCATAGCTGTAGAAGCGATACCCCAGCAGGGTGAAATTGTCCTTGGACAGCCAGTGGAGGAAGGACACGGCCTCAGCCTGCTCGTCCTCGCTCACCGGCGGGGGGTTGTCGCACAGGTCAACGGCAGCATTGGACAGGGCCGACAGCATGGGCTGCCAGTCTTCCACCGCCGCGCGAACGTCCGCGAGAATGACCTCCAGATCCGCCAGCAGATCCTGCCGCGCCCTGGCGCTGATGCGCTCCAGCTCGATATAGAGGACGGATTCCCGCACCAGCCCATCGGCCGGAAGCGGACCCTGCCGGGCGCAGACGGTCTCGACGCGCACGCCGTCAGCATCGCGGCGCACGTCCATGACCGGGTGAATAATGCGATCGACCGTCAGGCTGCGGGACGCCAGCGCCGCTGCGACCGAATCCACCAGGAACGGCATGTCGTCATTGATGATGCAGAGAGCGGTACGGCGATGACCGGGCGCATCCGCATCTGTCTTCAGGGATTCCAGACGGATGTGCGGCTGGCCGGGCTGACGCGCCTGCGCCGTCTCCCACGCGAAACCGGCGATCTCGGCCATGCCTGCCGCGTCAAGCCCATGCAGCTCCTCCGGAAGGGCATCCCGGAAAAAGGCGCTGGTAAACCTCTGCAAATCGGACTTTGCCTCCCCCTTGATATCCAGGTGCAAAGCCACTTCCTCCGCATGCTCACGCGCGAGGCCCAAGACTGACATGATGCGGTTCCCTCATGTTTTGACGGGCTAGAAATGATCCTGCCCGCTTTTGACATTATATTACCGAAACCTATGACAACCCGGCGCGGGTGTCAGCCCGTGGTGGCACATTTCACCCCGGTGTTGCCAATTTGAGACCCTATTCCGGTAAATTGCCGGATCGAGCTGGCGATTTTTAATCGAACATCAGGGCCGTTGCGGTTTCCAGCAATAATCTTGCCCGGTATATCAAACGCTTGAAGAACCGGATCCGACCCGACAATTTGCCGCCCGAACGGGACGGGCCATCGGAGTGCAGCCGCAGACGGTGCGCTTCGCCAGCTTCCGATTTTTGGAACGTTATCGCAACGACTCGGGCGGCGACTCGGAGCGCCAGCGTTCCAGAACTTGTTTTCACGCTGGTTCTTAGCCGGCAAAATTTAATCTGTTTGGATTAAACAGAATATCCAGCCCCTGAGCGGCCAGCTTTCGGTCGATGCCCTGAAATATCAACAAAAACGCCGTTTTATAGCGAAACTTGACAATAATAATGAACCAAACAGTTCATCCGTCGTTCATCCTGAATTGTTAGCACGTAATAGCGTAACGAAGATAGTTTTGGGTCCTGATGTATGGCGGGTTCGCAAATGAAAACCGGCTGTTGTTGAGTCAGTGAACCGCGTGACGATACCGGACAGGGGGTATTTATGAGGTACATGAGCGTTGCAGGAACGATTGATAACGATCTTCCCGTGGGATCCGCACTGGAGCCCGTTGGCCGTGAAATCGTGAACGGCTCTCCCCAACGCAATCTCGTCGCGCTGGCCGTACTGCTGGAACAGACGGTTCGCCAGATTTACCCCGAGCGGTCTCCGCAGGCGATGCATCCCGGCCAGTGGGCAGCCCTGCGCTACCTTGCCCGGGCCAACCGCGAGGCGGCGACCGTGGCCGGCCTGGCACGGTACCTGGGCGTGACGCTGGCCCCGGCGTCCCGAGCCGTCTCCGCCCTGATCCGCAAGGGCTTCGTCAAGGGTGAGCCTGACACCCGCGACCGTCGTATCATGCGCCTGTCGCTGACGCCGGAAGGGCTGGAGCTGATCGCGCAGGACCCCATCCTGCGTCTGGCCGAGATCATCGGTGAACTGCCGGGCGACAAGCAGTCCGACCTTGCCGGCGCACTGGAGCACATCTTCGATCGGCTGGGCCAGAAGAAGGGCCAGCACCGCGCAACCAATCCTTTTGTCCTAAATTCCTAATCGTCGCTTTTTTGTACCATTGCTTAAAGCATCTTGTTAAGTACAAGGGCCGCTGAGCGCGAGACACTGCGCGCTTGGCGGCCGATACATGAAAACAGACCGGGATAACGCTGGCGGACGGGGGCGTGCGCCGGCGGTTCTGTATTTTTGCTCATTTCAGTTCGGGGGCTGATGGTGCGCATCCTTTTGGCAGAAGACACGGAAGCGACGCGGATTGCGATTCAGCTTGTTCTGGAGGCGGCCGGGTATAAGGTAACGGGCGTCAGCAACGGGGCGGAGGCCATCCGGCTGAGCGAGGCGGAAGCCTTCGATGTTGCGGTTCTGGACATCTGGATGCCGCAGCGAAGCGGGCTTGATGTGCTGAAGACGCTGCGTGAGCGCGGCAATTCCCTTCCGGTGGTGCTGATTTCAGGCGGAGGCCCCGGCGCGAGCCTGGAGCATGCCGCCGTTCTTGGCGACATTCACGGCGCCAGCTCCATTCTGTTCAAGCCGATCAACGACACGGAACTGCTCTCTGCCGTGGAGCAGGCGGCAGAAGACTGAGCACGCCAGCGCCGTCCGCGCCTATTTCGCGCCGGACGGCTTGAGGATTGCCCCCATCGTCTCGATGTCGTTGGTCAGCACGCCGCCGGCGAAACGCTCCGGCAGGCGAGCCGCGTCCTCGGGCGTGTCGATGCCTGTCGAGAACTCTCCGCCGTGGTATGGCCCCAGCACGAAAACGGTGCTGCCCGCCGACTGCATGCGCTGGAGAAAGCGATTGGGCCAGCCCCATAGCCACGGCGCGACATTCACCGGCACGAAGACGGCCATTCGGGCGCAGGCCTCCGGCACCAGGCCGGTCCAGCCATAGGCAGCATAGCGGACAAGGCAGGCCTTCAAGGACTGGCGGGACAGGGTGCGAATGCCGGGCAGGCGCGCCCGAAGCTCCGCCACCGGCAGATCTCCGCCATAGACCATGAGGTTCGCGCGCTGCTCGGGAGCAAGCCGCGCGAGGCGCGCTGCCAGCAGACGCCCCTCGTTCGGATCATTGCTCTTGATGTTGAGGAGAAAGGCGCGGTTGGGGAAGGTCTCCAGCACGTCATCGAGCGATGGCATCAGCCCGACGCCCTTGCCCCGGAAGGGATAGGTGCGCCCGCCGTCCGCCGTGTAACCGTAGCCGATGTCCAGCGCCTTCAGGTCCGCCAGCGCGTGCTCCCGGGTGACGCCATGGCCATTGGTGCGGCACTCGAGCGTCCAGTCATGAAACACGGCGAAGTGGCCGTCGGTCGTCGGGTGGAGATCCAGTTCCACAATGTCCGCTCCGGCGGCGAACCCGGCCGCCATGGAGGGGATTGTATTCTCCAGAAACCCGTGGGTGGGCGGCAGCATGCGCGTGGCCGTGCAGGTGTCTCGCTCAACCCCTTCCATCGAGTACCGCTGGGCGATACCACGGTGAGCCAGGAGAACGGGCGCGCCGGACGGCGAGGGCGCCAGCAGCGAGGTGTTGTTGAGATAAACCGCCCCGATCAGCACCAGCCCCAGCACCAGTCCCGGCACCAGTCCCGGCACCAGCCCCGGGGCGAGCAGCCTGCGCGATGATTTGCGCATCATTGCGTTCCTATTTCGCCCGGCGCAGCGGCGCACCTGATGCCGGCCGCGACGGAAAACAGACATTACGCGGCCCTTGGCCCCCAAAGGATGATGGCAGCGCCCGTCAGCGCTACCGCCATGCCGATGATGTCCCACCGGTCAGGCGTCTGACGCTCGACCGACCACATCCAGAGAATCGAGGCGGTGATATAGACGCCGCCATAAGCGGCATAGGCCCGCCCGGCGAAATCCGTCTCCACGCGGGTGAGGGCGTAGGCAAAGAAGGCAAGGCTCGCCATGCCGGGCAGCACCCACCACGCCGTCTTGCCCAGCCTGAGCCACGCCCAGAAGGCAAAGCAGCCTGCAATCTCGCCAAGCGCGGCAACGATATACCAGCCAACGGCAGCCATTGGGTTCTCCCGGGATTTGCCCGGCGCACAGTACGCCCTGAGGCGGCTCAATAGCGTTGGAATGGCCCAGAAACAACAAAAGCCGCCCGAAGGCGGCTTTGTTAAGTGTTTCTCTGGGTGAGAGAAACTGGAGCGGGCGAAGGGATTCGAACCCTCGACCCCATCCTTGGCAAGGTTGTGCTCTACCCCTGAGCTACGCCCGCTCGGCGTCGTCACTGCGGTGTGTCGCCGTGACGGGGGGGCTGATACAACGCTCATTCACAGTGCGCAAGGGCAAAGATGAACTTTCTGACATTGAACGACGAAAAAGTTTCTGCCGAGGCTCTGGTGTTCGATCGGCTGGACAGGCTGGGCATCGCTCACACCACCGTGCGCCACCCTCCGGCGTATACGGTGGAGGAGGCCAAGCAGCTTCGGGGAGACCTGGCGGGCGGCCATGCCAAGAACCTGTTTTTAAAGTCGAAACGGGACGAATACGTTCTGGCGGTGGTACAGGAGGACGCCCCCGTCGACGTGCAGCAGATTGCAAAAGCCTGCGGCACGGCCCGTCTCAGCTTTGCAAGACCGGAGCGGGTGATCGAATGGCTGGGCGTGCGCCCCGGCGCAGTGACGCCATTTGCGCTGCTCAATGCGGAACGGCATTCGAATCGGGATCGGCTGCGAATCATTGTGGACCAGACGCTGCTGGATGAATCGCAGGTGTGGTTTCATCCGCTGCACAATGCGGCAACAACGGCCATCGCGCCTGCCGATCTCGTGCGTTTCATAGACTCATGCGGGTGGACGCCCGAACCGTTCCGATTCGCCGGGTAGCGTTCCGAGGCGGGCGCGGGCTTTTTAAGTTTGCCGCGGGTCGCGGGTTGGATTTTGCCGCAACAATCGTCACATATGGGCCGGACACATTCACGGGAGGCAGCTTCTATGGCTTTGGAATCGATCAACACGCCGGCAGCCACGTCAGATCAGCTGCCAAATGACCTGATCGCATCGGCAACCGCCGAGACGTTTCGCGAACTGGTCATTGATGCCTCCCAGCAGGCGCTGGTGCTGGTCGATTTCTGGGCCAAGTGGTGCGGCCCCTGCAAGACCCTGACCCCGCTGCTGGAAAAGGTCGTCACGTCGTACAACGGCCGGGTGCGGCTGGTGAAAATCGATGTGGACGAGAACCAGATGCTGGCGGGCCAGTTCGGCGTGCAGTCCGTGCCGACGGTGCATGTGTGCGCAGGCGGGCAGCTGATGCGCGGCTTCACCGGCGCGCTGCCCGAAAGCCAGCTGCGCGCTTTCATCGACAAGCTGCTGGAGATGACCGGCGTTGGTGCGGGCGCGGATGCGCCGGCGGAAGACCTGACCGGCCTCCTGGAAGCCGCCGAGGCGGCGGCGCAGGCGGGCGATCTTGCCTCCGCCGAGACGCTGTTCGGCGAGGTGCTGGACCTCGACCCCGCCAACCTGCCGGCGCTGACCGGCCTTGCCCGTGCCCGCGCCGGCGGCGGCGACCTGCCGGGCGCGAAGGCGATTCTGGACCAGCTTCCCGAAGAATCCGCCAACGACCCGGTGGTTGTGCGCGCCCGCGCAACCGTTGCGCTGGCCGCCGAGGCCCGTCCGGTTGACGATCTGGAGGGCCTGCGCGCCCATGTGGAGGCCAACCCGGCCGACCACGAGAAGCGCTACGAACTGGCGGGCGGCCTGATGGCCGTGGGCGACCGGGAAGGCGCGGCCGACCAGCTTCTGGAGATCATCCGCCGCAACCGCGACTGGAACAACGGCGAGGCCAAGGCGCGCCTGCTGCGCATGTTCGACGCCATTGGCCTTGAAGACCCGTTCTGCGTCGCGACGCGCCGGAAGCTGTCCTCCGTGCTGTTCTCTTGAGCGCGGGAGAGCAAGGAATGGAGACCTCAGGCGAGCAGCCGGAAACCCTGCCAGGCGTGATTCCCGTATTCCCGCTGCCCGGTGCGCTTCTGCTGCCGCGTGCCCACCTGCCGCTGCACATCTTCGAGCCGCGCTATCTGGCCATGGTGCGCGACGCGATGAAGGGCGACAAGGTCATCGGCATGATCCAGCCGCACGGCATGCAGGACGATGGCCGCCCGGCACTGTATTCCGTGGGCTGCGCGGGCAAGATCGATCGCTTCGAGGAAATCGAGGGCGGACGCCTGCTCATCGTGCTGAGGGGCGTCAGCCGGTTCCGCGTTGCCGAGGAGCTGAGCGTCACGACGCCTTATCGGCAGGTGAAGGCGGACTACACCTCCTTCGCCTATGACCGCATGAGCGCCGTGCAGCTGCCCTCCGAGGTGCGGACCCAGCTGCTCACCCAGCTTGAGCACTACCTGCAGGCCCGCACGCTGAAGGCCGACTGGGAGGCCATTCACGGCGCGGACGACGAAATGCTGGTGAACGCCGTTTGCATGCTGTGCCCCTTCGACGACGCGGAGAAGCAGGCGCTCGTGGAAACCGTGTCCCTCGCCGAACGGGCGGAAGCCGTCATCCTCCTGATGCGCTTTGCCGATGAAGCGCTTGGCTCAACCGACAAGAGACACTGATGAGCGAGACCGAAAAGACCCTGGACCCCCGC
>NZ_DATBUP010000261.1:0-3302 GCF_036515995.1 Pedomonas sp.
ATCTGCCAACGCCGCCTGCGATGCAGGCGTCCACATCCACCTTAAAGGCGCGCGTGTCGATGAGGGCAGGGGTAAGCACCTGACCCTGACAATTCACCACGTGCGCGCCTTCCGGCACCGTAATCTCGCCAACGGCGGAGATGCGGCCATTCTCGATAAGAACGCCGCCGTTGGTGTCCAGCCCTGAGGCGGCATCGATCAGGTGTGCGTTAATGAATGCAACTGTGGTCATTTGCCGGTCTCCGTCGCCCAGCCTTCAACGCCGCGACGCTTGCGGGTGAGAACATCAAGACAGGCCATGCGCACGGCGACGCCCATTTCCACCTGCTCGGTGATGGCTGAGCGGGCAAGGTCGTCCGCCACGGCGGTATCGATCTCGACGCCACGGTTCATCGGGCCGGGGTGCATCACCAGCACGTCGGGCTTGGCGTTCTTCAGGCGCTTCTCGGTCAGGCCGTAGAAGTGGAAGTACTCGCGGGTGGACGGGATAAAGCCGCCCTGCATGCGTTCGCGCTGGAGGCGCAGCATCATCACGACGTCAGCCCCTTCGAGGCCCTTGTCCATGTCGGTGTAGATGTCGACGCCAAGGCGGTCGAGTTCAGCACCCAGGAGAGTCGGCGGGGCGACCACGCGGACGCGGGCACCCAGTGCATTCAGCAGCTGGAAGTTGGAGCGGGCGACGCGGGAGTGAAGAATGTCGCCGCAGATGGCGACGGTCAGCCCCTCGATGTGGCCCTTGCGGCGGCGGATGGTCAGTGCATCGAGCAGGGCTTGTGTCGGGTGCTCGTGACGACCGTCACCGGCGTTCAGCACCGAGCAGTTGACCTTCTCGGCGATCAGCTGGACCGCGCCGGCGTCCTGATGGCGGATCACCAGAATATCGGGATGCATGGCGTTCAGCGTCAGCGCCGTGTCGAGCAGGGTCTCGCCCTTGGCGATGGAAGAGGCGCTGACCACCATGTTGACGCAATCGACGCCGAGGCGCTTGCCCGCAACTTCGAACGAGAGAAGCGTGCGGGTCGAGTTCTCGAAGAACGCATTGACCTGCGTCAGGCCCGACAGAATGTCGTGGCGCTTGTTGGTGCTCCGGTTTGAGTCGATCCAGCGCTCTGCTTCATCGAGCAGGTAGGCGATCTCCCAAGGCTGGAGCCCGGCGATGCCAAGCAGGCTGGTGTGCGGAAACGGGTGGAGACCCGGCGGCGTCTTGTAGGATGCGGGAGTAGCGTATGACATTTGATGCGGGCCTATACTGACTGAACCCGAAGGCGGCAAGGGTGCGCCTGCCGTATGAATGCCGCGCACCATAGGTTGCTCCCGTGCGGTCCGCCAGCATTTGTGTATGAAATCCATGGCGCAGTCTTCCAGTTCCGGCATGGCACGCTGGGCCTGCGTGCCGGAGCAGTCCGCCAGAACCCCATCTGCACTATGCAGCTTCTGCATGCCAGACTGCGGAGTCGGTATGGTTTACAAAACCTTAAATAATATATTTGTTCTAATTAGAATTATGCCGGAAATCCGCCGTTTCGCAGGTTTGGCACATGTCTTGCTTTTCCCGCTGCCGGGCTTTGTCCCAATGCTGCAAAAGGGAAAATATATGAAGTATCTGGGCAGTGCGGCAGTTGCGTTGGTTCTGGCGAGTGGATTTGCCACTTCGGCACAGGCAGTCGTTATCGACAATGGGCTTACGTCTGATACCGTTGGGTACTGGTCTGTGGATATGGCGAGCGGCGGTCAGGTGAATTCTGGCACGCTGACGGCCCGCGGAAGCAGCGGCGACATCCATACAACAAATGTGATCTACGACTACTTCACCTACATCAGCACGGGCGACGGCAACGCCTTTCAGCTGCCGTTCGGCGATACTGTAACTTCCACGGGTGCCGCCTCCGTATCGTCCAGCGGCTGGTTCATAGGTTCGAACGGAAACCGGATCAACTGGACGGTCGATTCCTCGATTGCCGATGGAAGTGCGGTTCTGACGAACCGTTTCAACTTCTCTGCCGAAGAGGGCGAGCTGGGCACCATCCGCCTGTTCCAGTATCTGGATGAAGACGTGATTGGCGCTGGCAATGATGCGTTCTTTACGCGCGGATCGGTCGCCGGGGGTAACCTCGAGCTGTTCACCGTCGATGCCGAAGAGCTGTTCGGCGTCAGCCATGGCGGTGCATACAACAGCGCGGGCGGCCTGGTCAGCGCTGACTTCGCTGGTTGGGCAACCTGCATTTACAACTCTCAAAAACCGGCTCTGGAGAACGGAACCCAGTCGGTTTCACTGAGCGGCCAGATTTGTTCGGATCTGAGCACGACCTCTCTGCCGGGTATCGGGACCGCCTACGGTCCGGACGACATCGTCTCCGTGCTGGCCTGGGACGTGACCTCCTCCGCGTCGGGTGCCACCATCATCACGACGCTTGGCGGCCTGCCCGATATCACGCAGCTTCCGCCGGGCGAGGTGCCGGAGCCAGCCGCACTCGGCCTGTTCGGCATGGGTCTGCTCGGGCTGGCGGCCAGCCGCCGCCGTCACGCTTCCCGCTAAAGTGAAAAGGCGCCGGTCATCCCCGCAGGGATGCCGGCGGCTTTCTCATATCTGTAGGCTCTAACCCTGTTCGAAAGCTGGCCCGCAGCCAATGTGCTGTCAGCAGGCGGCAGCCAGCGCGTCGATCGCGCCCTGAAGAATGAAGGCGGCGGCGGCCTTGTCCACCCGCTCGGCCCGCTTGGCGCGGCTGAGGTCCGCGTCGATCATGACGCGGGTGACGGCGGCGGTGGACCAGCGTTCGTCCCACAGCAGGATCGGCATGATCGCGGCAGCGCCTTCCGGGTTCAGCGCCTTGTTCAGGTTGCGGGCGTAGGCGCGGATCGACTGGGTCTGGGGCGAGTCCGTCCCGTCCATGTTAAGAGGCAGGCCAATGACGATGCCCTTGATTGCCTGCTTCTGGAATTGCTCGCGAAACCAGTTCAGGTCTTGCATGAACCGCTGACGCTGAAGCGTGTCGGCGGCTGTGGCGATGGTCCACATGGCATCGCAATAGGCAACGCCGATGCGCTTGTCGCCAATGTCCAGCCCGCACAGGCGGCCGCCCTGGGGCAGGACATCGATGAAATCGAGAACGGATTGGGTAATCACAGGGCACCCACGGCAGAAGACAGGAAGGCATCAACGCGGGCCTTGGCATTGGCACGGATGTTCGCCCAGAACAGGGCGTAGTCATACACGTGGTAGTTCTCGCCCGGCATCAGCTGCTGAGCATAGGGGCCCTGCGGGTTGAGCGTCAGGTGCAGAATGCCGGTGTCGTCGCACGCCG
>NZ_DATBUP010000262.1:0-2461 GCF_036515995.1 Pedomonas sp.
GTGCTCGATTGTCAGAGGGTGCTCGTTGCCGGTATCCGCAAACACGAAGCGCATTTCCATTGCGCGCCAAGCTGCTCGCTCAATGGCCAGGCACGCGACCGCAGTGCTGTCCTTCCCGCCACTGATGTTGATGATATGCAGGGGAAGTTGAGGATTAGTCACGCTGCCCTCCGTTGTTCTTGCAGAGCCGCCAGCCGCTGCTCCGCGCCCATGCGGCGGATCTCGGCCAGCATGGCCTTGCGGTCGGTGAGCCGGTCGCCGAGGCGGCGGGAAAGCTCGAGGCATTGCTGTGCGCTGGTTTTCATGCGGCACCCATCTGGTCGATGTTGCAGCGGTGGACGGCGAAGGTCAGGGCGACCACCCACGGGTTGGCTTCCCACGCGCCGGGGCCGTTGAGGCTGCCCCAGTAGTTGGCGAAGGCCATGCGGGCGTCACCAAGGCTGATGTCGCGCTCCTGAAGCGGCCCCGGGCCGCCGGTCGCATAGTCGGAGCGCTCCCCAACCTTGCTCCAATCCATCGACCAGCCCGGATACATGCCTTGAAAGCCGTGGCATTTCGGGCGGCTAGTCGCGCCCTCCGCCTCTGCATCCGCCTCGCTGATATCCTGCAGCCGCTGCACGCGCACGTCGATGACGATCAGCGTCAGGCGGCTGGCCCAGCGGGGCATGTGGATGGAGGGGCGCCAGCGGCCCCGGCCGTCAGCATCCCTGCAGGGGCACCCGGCCTCCCATTCACGGCAATCGTGCGTGGCGCGATAGTCCATCCGCTCGCGCATGGCCGGAAAGTTGCCGAGCGGCATCTCAGCATGGTCGCAGTGCCACGTCTCCCGCACCCACAGCCGGTCGCCGGGGGCGTATGGGGAGTTGCGGAAGTTCCCAGCGCGGATCTCGCCCGCAATTTCGCTGGGAGCCAGTTCGCACCCGAAGTCACGATCTTTGCCCGGCTTCAACACCCGCCGCGTCTGCGTCTTCCTGCCGTCGAGCAGGGCGCGGATAATCGGTCCGCTGAAAAGGATCGGACGGTCAGCCATTGGCGGCCTCCATCCCATGCTCGCGCCACCACAGGGCGAGCGCGGTCCTATTGGCGAGACCCAGCGTCTTGAGGATGGCGGACACGTGAATCCGCACGGTGTTCTCGCTCAGGCCCAGGTGCGCGGAAATCGCGGCATTCTGCATGCTCTTACCCACCAACTCCGCCACCTCGCGCTGACGGCGGGTGAGCAGGCGCAGCGGGCGGCCGACCGGCACCGCAGGGCGGCCCTCGAGGACGGCCAGCACGGCGCGCAGCGTCTCGGCGCGGGCTTCAGCCTCGGCCAGCAGTTCGCGCACCCGTGCGGGGTCGGCGATGTCGGCAGGCACAGGGGCGTTGTGTTCGGTCATTTCATCATCTCCCTGGCATCACGGGGGTAAGCCCGGTGCAGTGTCCCGTCCGGCTTGAGAGCAACGGAGAAGTGGGGGTCATTTACGAAGCCCTGGGCGATGGCCCGGCGGATCTCGCGCTCAAGGGCAGGGGCGATCAGAAACGTGTCGAGCTTGCCGCCACACCGGTCGCGCAGTTCCGCCTCCAGCTCCGGCCAGCGAGCAATCAGCCCGGCCCAGCCGGGAGAGTAGGCGCGCATCTCGCGCAGCCGCTCACGCCACTCGGGGATCAGATCCAGCAGCAGAACGCAGCGGGTGAAGTCGTCCAGCCGGTTCGGGTAATGCCGACGCTCGGCGCCGCCGTCGTATGGCACCTCCATCATGTGGTGCCAGATGGCGGAGGACGGCAGGCCCCGGTCGCCGCGCGCAATCCATGTGACGGCGCGGTCAAACAGGCTCTGGGTGAGGGTGCTCAAGGGTGCGGGCATGTCAAAAACTGTCATGGTAGGGCGGCGACCGGCCAGATACGCAGCCGGCCGCCTGGGGGTGGTTACTCGGGCTGCTCACTCGGCCATGCCGAGCGCGGCGAGGTAGGTCTCCAGCAGCGCCTCGGCTTCCTGCCGCTTGTGCTTCTCCATGTTCCGCAGCTTGATCACCTGCTTCATGATCTTCACGTCGAACCCTTGGGCCTTGGCCTCGGCGAACACCTCCTTGATGTCCTCCATGAGGCCCTTCTTCTCTTCCTCGAGGCGCTCCACGCGCTCGATCAGCTGGCGCAGAAGGTCGGCTGCAATAATCTCGGACACTCAACTTCTCCTGTGGTCCTGGAAGGGGTGCCGGCGGGGCGAGCGGGGAGGTGCTCAGCCCCACCGGCTGGGGGGCAACTGTTGGATGGGCTAGACCGGCAGGCGGGCCAGTGCGGCACCGGCCGCGAGCGCAAACAGAGCGAGCATGAGAAGGATCATCGCCTTCCACGTTGCCCACATGGCTGCGGTCAGCCGCGGCGAAACCGCTGGCTTGCGGTCACCCGGGTTCGGCTCAGTCATCGCGGCCTCTCAGGGGGATGACATTTCCCATCGTTGCCTTGGTGATTTCCTCAACCG
>NZ_DATBUP010000263.1:0-5194 GCF_036515995.1 Pedomonas sp.
CCCTGCCCTCCGCCAGAAGCTGCGACCTATAGAAACGATCCGCGGATTCCACAGGCACATCACCTGATCACGCAGATGGGACGGGTTGCCCCCACATTCCAGGCGATGCACGAGATGGGAGCCTGGATTCCCAATGAATGCGGCGTTGCCTTTCCGCTCAGCTTCCGGGCACAGCATCTAGCAGGCGAGTTTCAGATCCCCAGCTACGCGACCTGGCTGTTCGCGGCTGATCAGAAGCCCGCATATGCATACTACCGCCGGCTCCTGAAGCTGCTTCAGTGGAAGAACCCGCGCAGTCACTGGCTCCTGAAGGCGCCGGAGCACCAAAGCTTCCTGCCCACACTGTTCGATGTTTTTCCGGATGCTCGCGTGATCGTCACGCACAGGGACCCGGTCAAAGCGCAGGGCTCGGTTACCAATCTGTTGGGCACAATCTACTGGATGCGGAGCAACAAGCCGTTCGACGCCAAGGCCTTTGAAGAACTCCTGACGCCAGAGGGCACCGCCGCGCGCCTCAACCAGATGATCGACTGGATCGAGAACGGCGACATCCCGGCAGATCAGCTGACGCACTCGCAGTATGCAAAGCTGGTTGAGTCGCCAATCGAGGCTCTGGAATCGCTCTACTCTGGACTGGGATTTCAGTTCACGGATGAAGCACGCACGGCGGTCGAGGCCTATCTCCAGCATAAGCCCAAAGGAAAATTCGGCGCGCACACCTACGCGGTCGATCAGAACGACCGGACGCGCCAGCTTTTCAAAAGATATCAAGACTATTTCAACGTAGCGAGTGAGGGGTAGACCAATGGACCTGGGTCTTAAGGGGAAAACTGTCGTTGTTACCGGCGGCAGCGGTGGCATCGGGCACGGCCTTGTGGTTGAGTTCGCCCGCGAAGGCGCCAACGTTATTTCCGCGTCACGCGATGTCGCTACAGGCGAAAAGTTGGCGGCGCGCGCGAAGGAGCAAGGCTGCACCGGGACGATCCTTCCCGTGGCAACCGACGTGACCAAGCGTGAAAGCGTTGATGCAATGGTCGCGGTCGCTCATGAGCGCTTTGGCCTGATCGACGTTCTGGTGAACAACGCCGGCGGCGTCAAAAGCAATTACAACTTTGAAGACCTCGACGACGAGACACGACGCTGGGAGATCGCACTTAATATCGATGGCGTCGTCAATTGCACCCTCGCCGTTGCACCAGACATGCTGTCGCGAAATACCGGCAGTATTATCAATATTTCCTCGAACTCTTCGCTGCTGGGCGAAGCTGCTCAGAGCATCGTTCATTATGGCGCTGTCAAAGGGTTCGTAAACAGTCTGACCAAGACTCTGGCCTATGAGTGGGGCCCAAAAGGCATCCGGGTGAACACCATTGCGCCGGGCTGGATCGTCCCGAAGAGCAATGACGACATTGCGTCAGGAAGCTTCTGGAACCGTCTCGATCTGGGTACGCCCGAAGGCATGCAGCAGGCCTTGGAGAACGGCTCGCTCTTCAATATGAGCACGCTTCCCATCAAGCGGCTGGGCCGCCCTGAGGATATTGCAAATCTTGCAATGTTCCTGGCGTCTGACGTGTCCGGCTACATTACTGGCCAGCTGATTTCGGTCAGCGGCGGCGTGTACATGCCATGAGGTTGAGCGACAAGATCGCCATCGTCACCGGTGGTGGTGGTGAAGGCGGCATCGGCGCTGCAATCGTCGAGCGCTTCATCCAGGAAGGCGCGACCGTCGTGGTTGCCGACATCGACCTGAAGAAGGCCGAAGGCGTGGCCCGACCGCTCGGGGAAAGAGCTATCCCCTGGCAATGTGATGTCACGTCATCGGATGCCGTCAACAAACTGGTCTCGGAAACCGTATCCCGTTCCGGACGCCTCGATGTCTTTGTAAACAATGTCGGCTTCACACTGCCAGGCCGCATTGTCGAGCTATCGGACGCGGTATGGGATACGGTGATTGCGGGCAACCTGACCTCGACCTTCTACGGTGTCCGTGCCGCACTTCAACAAATGCGCAGACAGAAGTCCGGATCGATTATCAACATCGCCTCTGCTGCAGGCATTGGCGGCGCACCTGGTCTTGGGGTCTATGGCGCAGCAAAGGCCGGTGTCATCAATCTGACGCAATCGGCAGCAGTCGAGAACTTCAAGGCGGGCGTGCGTGTCAACGCGATCCTGCCTAACGCCGCGACCAAGCCGCTGCTGGAGTGGTTCGAGAGCACGCCGGACGGCCGGGACACCAAGGCTGCCATCGAGAACTATGCACGCTGCGGTGCGCCGCATGAGATTGCAGCGGCAGCGCTGTTCCTGGCATCGGCTGACAGCAGTTATGTGAACGGCGCAGTCTTGCCTGTCGATGGCGGGCTGTCTGCCCGTGTCGGATGCGTAGATGCCAAGATCGATTGATCCCACCCCTGCCCTGCGTCCCGAGCGCAAGGTTCTGCAGTGAAGGAACTGAGCATGACCGCTGATCATGATATTGCATTGCGCAATGCGTGGAACCAGTTCTGCGACTCCCTGAAGGAGGCTGGCGATATCGCGTTCCGCGAGACGGCTGCGAGCAATCCTGTTGATCGCGCGGCTGGAATTCGTCTGTTGTCACGCAATATTGCACTCGCGCTGGCGTTCGAGATGGAGAACAATGACCCTCTCCATCCCGAAATCATGCACTACTTCGATCCGATGCGAAAACAGGGCGGCGACAATACCGACGCCCTGTATGTGGGCGCGCCGATCAACGGCACCGACACCTACCGCGTCACAGGTAACCGGGGAACGGCGCGCTATTTCAGCGTCACGGTCGTTGAACGCGGCGATACGCCCTGGGGCGGCGCCGTGCCCTCCGTGCTCTTCGGCGACGACCTGGAAGTGGATGAGGGCGGCAATTTCGAGTTATGGGTGAGCCCGGATCCGCATCCCGGCAACTGGATCAAAACGACGCCCAGCACGTTCCGCCTGACCTTCCGCCAGTTCTTCGCAGACTGGGAGGGTGAGAAGCCGATGGAGGCGCGCATTGATCGCCTGACCGGTGACGGAACACCGCCGCAGCTGACACCCGAAACGCTGGTCGATGGTCTGGCATCAGCGTCCCACTGGCTTCGCTGGTCGGCCACTTACTGGGCGGACATGATTGACAAGTGGAAGGTGCAACCAAACCGCTTCCTCTCCTATCGTCAGCTGGATGACAACAAGATCGACGCCACGCCCGGCGGTGAGCCGCTGATCTCTTATTGGAAGCTGCCCAAGGATGAAGCACTGATCATTCGGGTTCGCCCACCGAAGGCTCAGTACTGGGCCGTCGAGTTCGGCAACTACTGGTGGGAGACGATGGATTACCGCTATCGGCTTTCCAACACGAACTGCCATTATGCGGTGCTCGAGGACGATGGCGAACTGATCGTCGTGGTCAGCCACCAGGACCCTGGCGTTCCCAACTGGCTGGATCCATCTGGACATAGCGAGGGGTATGTAACTTTCCGTTGGATGATCGCTGAAGACTACCCGGTGCCGCAGTGCCAGCAGGTGAAGGTCAGCGAACTGTTCGATCACTTGCCCCATGGCATCAAACGGATCAACGCCGAGGAGCGCCGGGAGCAACTGGCAGGCCGCCGTCGCGGCATAGTTCAGCGTTTCAAATGGTAGACAACAGGCAGTTCGTTTGAAGGCCCAGACTGGAATCGGCCGCACAAACCAGTCACGGCAAGTGCGGCCGTTTTGGGACGGGTCTTGACCTCAATCTTCGCGTAAACAGAGCCAACCGACGCGATGCTTTATTCGAAGCACCGCTGCCGCCAGTTCGTGTTCGATGAGCTTGTTTAAGGCGGCTCTGAAGCACAATCCCAAGCTGCGGGGATGATGTCGCGCTGATAATCTGCATACTGTACAGTAGATCTACTGCACCGAAAATATGAATAGATTTCAGCATTTTATGAAGAAACACTGTACTGTACAGTAGCACTGTTGATCTACAGTACACTTCATTTTTACGGTATTTAGGTATTAACCATCTGAAATCGCTATTGTTTTTTCGAGCAGTTCAGTGCGTAGGGTGTGCCTGCTGTACCGACTTGCGCCCGGCTGGTCGGAGCGCTTCCGGGCGATCCTGGCCAAAGGGGAAGGGCCGTGCTTTGCAGGCATGCGAGAGCGCGCGCCTGCGCGGCTCCCGGCGATCCGGCTTGAGCTTGTACAGGTGAATGTCCGGCTCGGCTCAGCAGCGGCAATGACGCGTTTGAACGGGTAGGCCGCGCAGCCGCTGACCGCTCGCAACCCTGCCTGACAGCCTTCTCTTGCGCCGCCCGAACAGGCCGCAGGGCTGCTCGGGCGGCTCACCAATCCATGCAAAAAGCCCGACCGTGGGGCCACGGTCGGGCGAGCGGACAGCGGTGCTTATGAGGACGGGTCAGGCGCGCTTCGGGCGAGCGGCGATCCTGTCCGGAGCCTGATCGGCCGCGTTGAAGGCATGCAGGGGAATGCCCCGCTTGCGCAGGCGCTCATACAGATAAACCTGGTTCTGGCTGCCCTCGCACAGCACGGCCTCGACGATGTGCTTGAGGGACAGCATCTGGTCGCAGCGGCGAAACCCGGCGCGCTTGCCATGGCGCTGCCAGTTGGGCTGAAAGGCAACGACATGCACCCGGGCCCGGCGCGCCCAGTGCAGCGCAATGACATCGGCGCCCTGGGGCTGGCCGGTGGTGATCAGGACCATGTTGGGAATGCGCTGCCGGATGGCCTCGAGCGTCCGGGTGATCAGGCCGATGTCATGCCAGAGCGTGCCGCCGGAGAACAGGACAAGGGGGCCTTCCGGCGCGATCGCATCGCGCTGTTTTTGCCGCATACCGCGCAGATAATCGGCCGCCTCGATCAAGCTGGCGGTGTGTTTGGCATGCAAAACGCTGGCGCGCCGGGTGGGGACAAAGGCCCGGCCGGTCTCGGCTTCCCAGGCGGCGATCGCCCGGTCTTGCAGGGCGCAGGCCACCGCATGGACCTCCTCGAGCGAGCGGGCAAAGACGGTCTGGTCTTCCAGCTCGCTTGTGGCGGCTTCGCTGCCGTCATAGCCGTCCTGCAGGTCGCGCAAACGGTCGGCGGCATCCTGCCAGTCCCGCCGGCTCCGCTCGGCCGTCGTGACCAGGGCCAGCACCAGCCCGGTTGTCAGCTGCGGCGCGGCCGGCTCCATCCGGGTGCCGCGCAACAGGTCAAAGAG
>NZ_DATBUP010000264.1:0-27306 GCF_036515995.1 Pedomonas sp.
AACGGAAGCACCGGCAGAGGCCGTCGCCGAAGCCGCACCGGAAGCCACGGAAGAAAAGCCGAAGCCGAAGCGCCGCACCCGCAAGGCGGCCCCGAAGGCTGAAGCCGCAACCGAGGAAAAGGCCGCCGAAGACAAGGCCGCAGAGAAAGTAGCTGGCGAGAAGGTTGCCGGTGAAAAGGCTGCTGCTGAGAAGCCGAAGGCCCGCCGCACCCGCAAGACGACAGCCAAGGCCGCTGCCGCTCCGGCGGAAGGCGCACCGGAAGCTCCGGCCGCCGCTCCCAAGGCTGAAGAAACCGCCGAAGCCCCTGCGGAGCCTGCCATAGGGACGCAAGCGCCCACGGCACCGGCGCCCGAAGCCGCTCCGGCCGTCGCCGCCAATGAAGGCGCGGCCGCTGCCAACGAAACGGCTCCCGAAGCCGCGCCTGAGGCAGCCGAAGCGGCTGCACCCCGCCCGGCACGCCGCGGCTGGTGGCAGCGGACCTTCAACGACAGCTGAGCTGTCCGCCAATAAAACCAGCCTTCACGGCTGACCAACGCAGCCCCGCGTTTCGGCAACGAGACGCGGGGCTGATCTTTTTACCCCCCTGATCATGGGATTGCCGCTCGGCCAGACTCATGTCAGTTTAACTGACATGAGTACATCAAACACGACATCCATTCGCCATCACTACAAAGCGATGACGCGCAACCGCATCCTCGATGCCGCGCTCGATCTGATGGCGCAGGGGGACGCCGCGCTCACCATCGCCAGCGTCGCCCAGCAGGCCGGCATCACCGATCGCACGGTGTACCGCCATTTCGCCACGCGGGAGGCGCTGCTCGAGGCCGTCTGGCCGCGCATGCAGGCGCGAGTCGCCTCAAAAGGTTTCCCGAGAACCGCGCAGGCCCTCATCCAGACGCCGCGCGAACTGTTCCCCCGCTTTGACGAGAACCAGAACCTGGTACGCGCCTCCGTCTATTCCGAGAGCGGGCGCGAGGTGCGACTGAAGTCCAATACCGAGCGGCAGGCCGCCATGCTGGCCTGTGTCGAGGAGGCGCTGCCCGGCTTGTCCGGCGCAGCAAAGCGCCGCCGCGCCGCAATCCTGCAGCTCATCGACAGCGCCTATGCCTGGGCGGTGATGAAGGATTTCTGGGACCTTGACGGAGTCGAGGCCGGAGAGGCCGCCGCCGAGGCCATTGCCATCCTCCTCGGTCACGCACCGCCCGCCGACGAGCCCCCTGCCGCAGCAGAAGAACCGGAAGCAACAGCAGCAACAGCAGCCCCCTGAAACGTGGAGACGCCCTCATGAAGATCATGCACGCATCCATCCCGGCGGACGATCCCAAGCGCACGGCGGACGTGCTGGCCACCCTCATGGGCGGCGAGGCCATGCCCTTCCCGCCCGGCGGCTCCGCCTCATGGATGGTCTGGTCGAGCGACGGCGCGACCGAGCTGGAAATCGTGCCGCGCGGCCACCTGATGACACGCACGCCAACACAGGGCGACGGGCAGCAGGGCGACTGGCAGCAGGCCGAACCCGCCCAGCGCCATTCCGGGCGCCACTCCGAATGCCACCTTGCCATCAGCGTCTCCCGTCCCGCCGAGGAGATCATCGCCATTGCGCAGGACGCAGGCTGGCCTGCCCGCCTGTGCTCACGCGGCGGCGGCTATTTCGACCTGGTCGAGGTCTGGGTGGATGGCTGCTTCATGCTCGAGCTGCTCGATCCCGCACAGACCGCCCATTACGAGCGCGTCGTCACCCCCGCCCACTGGAAGCAGTTCCTGGCCCAGCAGCCGCCCGCCTGACCCACGCGTCGCGGGGCCAGACGGCATACCGGCTCCGCGCCCGCGCGGCGCGCTCAGTGCATTCGCAGCAGGAAGCGCACCCGGCACCGGACAAGCCTGACCGTCAGACAGGCTGCAAACTCCCCGCCACGGCGAGCCTCTGCCTCCGGCTCCGCCTGCTCTGCGTCATCAGAACTTGCGGCCCCCAGTTCCATCCGCTCCAACCCAAACGCCACTCTCAATCCAACTTCCAACCTCTCACCCAAGGTTCCCCCCCCTTTCCCTCCACACTGCTTCTCTGCCCGGTAAAGTGTCATACGTGACATCAACCGCTCCCGAACTGGCGTTTACCCCTCCGGCCGCCCCGCCCGTCTGAAAAACCGGCTCTGTCCCGCCTCGCCTGGCCGTCTGCTCGATTGACGGGAGACGGGCGTCTTGCCACTCTCCCGCACATGAAGAAGTCCTCTGTTTTCTCTGCTGCTTTCCCGGCGCGGCTCATGCGTCTGGTCGCCTTCGGCCTCATCGCCCTTCTGGTGCTGTCCAGCCCGGCGCGGGCGCAGTCCATGCTGCGCGACGCGGAGACAGAGCGGTTCCTTCACGAAATCAGCCGCCCCATCATCGAGGCGGCGGGACTCGATCCCCGCTCCATCGAGTTCTACCTGATCGGCGATCCGTCGATTAACGCCTTCGTCACCGGCGGCCAGAACATCTTCGTCCACTCCGGGCTCATCCTGCGGGCGGAGAACGTCAACGAGCTCATCGGCGTCATCGCGCACGAAACCGGCCACATCGCGGGCGGCCACCTCATCCGCAGCGGGGATGCCATCTCCACCGCCATGAACATCAGCCTCCTCAGTCTTCTGGCGGGCGTTGCCGCCATGGCGGCGGGCGCGGGCGATGCGGGCATGGCGATCATGGGCGCAGGGCAAAGCATGGCGCAGGGCAGCTTCCTGTCCTACTCCCGCTCGGTCGAGGCCGTCACCGATCAGGCGGGCGCGGATTTCCTCGAGCGCTCCGGTATTTCGGGCAAGGGCCTCATCACCTTCTTCCAGAAACTGCAGGAGATGGAGTTCCGCTACGGCTACACGCAGGACGCCTACGTGCGAACCCACCCGCTGACCGGTGAGCGTATCCAGAAGCTGCAGGAGCGCGTGGAGGCCTCGCCCTATTACAACAAGGAGCCGAACCCCGAGCATCAGGCTCACTTCCTGCGGCTTCAGGCCAAGCTGGCCGGTTACATCAACGAGCCCGCCCGCACGTTCCAGATGTATCCGGAAACCGATGTCTCGACGCCCGCGCGCCTTGCCCGCGCCTACGCCTGGCACAAGCTGGCCGAGCGCGAGAAGGCGGAGAAGGAAGTGGACGCCCTCCTCGCCAAGGAGCCGAACGACCCCTACTTCCTCGAGATGAAGGGCCAGATCCTGCTGGAATCCGGCAAGGTGGAGGACTCCCTCGCCCCCTTGCGCCGCTCGGTCCAGATCGCGCCCAACGAGCCGCTCATCGCCACCTCGCTCGGCCATGCGCTCGTGTCCATGGAAGATCCCGAACTGGCCAAGGAAGCCGTCACCATCCTGCGCCGGGTGGTCGCCATCGATGACGAGAACCCCTTCGCCTGGTTCCAGCTCGGCATGGCCTACACCCGCCTGGGCGATGAAGCCCGCGCCTCGCTGGCCTCTGCCGAGCGCCTCAGCATGTCCTACAGCTCCAACCCGGCCGAGGTCGCCTACCACGCCAGCCGGGCGGTCGCGGGCCTGCCGAAGAATACGCCCGAATGGATCCGCGCGCAGGACATCTTGCTCATTTCGGACGAAGCGGCCAAAAACGCTCGGGGCAAGCGTCGCCGGGGCTGATCCGTCCGTCCTCCGGAATTCCACACATGCGGCCTGCCTCGCGTGAGCTTGTCGTTTTCAAACGCCTTTCAGCACTGGTGATATTTCATGAACAAGATCGGCCTTTCCTTCGTCCTGCTCATCGCGATGGGCGTTGGCCTGCTGGCGCTCACGCCCGCCCCCCGCGCGCAGGAGCGGGTGCAGACCGACTTCACCCCCGCGCAGGAAAAGCAGATCGGATCCCTCGTCCGCCAGTACATCCTTGATCACCCGGAGATCATCCCGGAAGCCGTGGCCGAGCTTCAGCGCCGCGAGGTCGTCAAGATGCTCTCCAACTACCGCGAGGCGCTGCAAACCCCGTTCCCCGGCGCCGAGGCCGGCAATCCCAAGGGCGACGTCATCCTCGTGGAGTTCTTCGATTACCGCTGCCCGTTCTGCCGCAAGTCCCATAACGACCTGAAGCGCCTCATCAAGGAAGACGCCAACCTGCGCGTCGTCTACCGCGACCTGCCGATCCTCGATCAGGAAGGCAGCGAGCCCCTGTCCCGCCGCGCTGCCCTCGCCTCCCTCGCCGCCGCGCGCCAGGGCAAGTACAACGAGCTGCACGACGCCCTGTTCAGCCTGCCCGGCCGCCTCACGCAGGAAGCACTGGTCGCCGCCGTCCGTCAGTCCGGCGTCAACGAGCAGCGCCTCGCCGCCGACATGGCCGACCCCGCCCTCGAGCAGGAGCTCAACAAAAACCTCCAGCTCGGCGGCAACCTCGGCCTTACCGGCACCCCCACCTACATCATCGGCGACCAGATCATCTCCGGCGCCGTCGACTACGAGAACCTGAAGCAGGCCATCGCTAAGGCCCGCGCCGGCAAGAATGCCAAGTAAGGCACTGTTCTAGCTTATCTTTTTGTTCTGATTTTTCTTTTGCAGGAGGGTCTCAACCCTCCTGCACCTCCCTCTACATTCGGGCCGCGCCCTGCTCCACTCGTGAGCCAGACCTCAGATCGGTGCGCAAAGCTCCCGCACTGCCAAGCCGAAACTCCGCTGCCACGTGCACAGGGCCCCCAAGGCACCCACCAAGCCCTCCCAATCGCGCCTCTCCCAGACCGTGCTGCCCTTTGGTAAAGTGTCATAAGTGACACTTGATGCAGCAGGTGCAGATAGCCACTCCTGAAGCGTGATGCTCCGAACCATCCGGCGGGGCTGCTTACCCTTCGGTGGAAACTTTGCCTGTGAAGACTGCCAGTTGAGCGTCGAAGGCGCGTTTGTAAGCGGGCCGAGCTTTGGCACGGTCAATGTACGTGACGAGATTTGGATACGCTTCCAAGATTTCCAGCCCTTCCAGCCTGCGCAACACGGTGACCATAAGCAGGTCGCCAGCGCTGAACGGACCATCGAGCCACTCGGCATCACCCAACCGGACCGAGAGTTCGCCCAGCCGCAGACGGACCCGATCATCAAGGAGCGGCAAACGCTCTGCATACCAAGGTTTGTCGCGCTCCAGAAGCGAGGCCATTTCGCGCTCAACGATCGGCGGCTCCAATGTATTCAGCGCAGCGAACATCCATGCAATCGCACGCGCGCGTGCGCCCGGCTCCTCCGGCAAAAGCCCCGCGTGGCACTCAGCAATACGCATCAGGATCGCCCCCGTCTCGAAAAGGGCAACGTTGCCTTCTTCGTATGTGGGAATCTGGCCGAAAGGATGCAGGGCAAGGTGTGCCCGCTCCTTTAACTCCCTGAAAGTTACCAAGCGGACGTCATACGGCTGACCCACTTCTTCAAGCGCCCACCGGACACGCATGTCGCGCGCCAGCCCCCTGCCGCGATCGGGCGACTGTGCAAAGGCAGTGATGATACAGGTCATCGGCATGCTCCCGGCACCATGCGTCAGAAAAACTTTGCCGGACATTACCATGGCTTAACAGGAATGTCCGCAAGGGCTAGGCCACTGCCACCTTGCCATCCCGCACAAACAAAAACCGCGGCTCCAGATCACTCCGGAACCGCGGCCCTTGTGAAGTAAAGGCAGGTGCAGGAGGGTTATAGACCCTCCTGCAAAGACAACCCCTAAATCCAAACCCTTAAATCAGCCCCGCCAGCGGCGAGCTCGGATCAGCGTAGCGCTTCTTCGGCATACGACCGGCGAGGTAAGCCAGCCGCCCCGCTTCCACCGCCAGCTTCATGGCGCGGGCCATATTGATGGGGTCGCGCGCTTCGGCGATGGCGGTGTTCATGAGCACGGCATCGCAGCCCAGCTCCATGGCGACGGCGGCATCGGAGGCGGTGCCGACACCGGCGTCCACCAGCACCGGCAGCTTGGAGCCCTCGATCATCAGGCGGATCATCACCGGGTTCTGGAGCCCAAGGCCAGAGCCGATCGGCGCGCCGAGCGGCATGATCGCGCACGCGCCTGCGCCTTCCAGCCGCTTGGCCATGATCGGGTCATCGGCGCAGTAAACCATCACGTCAAAGCCGTCCTTGGCCAGCACTTCGGTGGCGCGCAGGGTCTCCACCATGTCCGGATAGAGCGTCTTCTGCTCGCCCAGCACTTCCAGCTTCACGAGGTTCCAGCCGCCAGCCTCCCGGGCGAGGCGCAGGGTGCGGATGGCGTCTTCGGCCGTGTAGCAGCCGGCCGTGTTGGGCAGGTAGGTGTACGTCTTCGGGTCGAGGAAGTCGGTCAGGATCGGCTGCTTGGGGTCGGAGACGTTCACGCGGCGCACGGCCACGGTCACCATCTCCGCGCCCGAGGCCTCCACGGCCCGCGCGGTTTCCTCGAAATCCTTGTACTTGCCGGTCCCCACGATCAGGCGCGAGGTGAAGGTCTTGCCTGCTACGGTCCAGGTGTCGCTCGCTGCAGTCACGCTATGGTCTCCTCCGCCTACGAAATGAACAATTTCCAACGTGTCGCCGTCAGCAACTTCGGTGCTGTCGTAGGCCGACTTGGGCACAATTTCCAGATTCCGTTCCACGGCAACCTTGCCGGAGGTAATTCCGAGCTCTGCCAGCAGGCTGGAAATGGTCAGGGCACTGTTCAGGCGCTTGGGTTCGCCGTTCAGCATGATCTGGATCATTGTTTGGACTCGACTGCTTTACCTGAGGAAGACATGGCCATTATAAGAACCGCTTCGCTTCGCGCCCATCAAGGTTGAAAGCCCGGCTCATGCCGAACGCCGCAGCCACGATGCGGAGCGAGCGAAACACCCTCCTGTGGAGGATGGGAGAGAAGCCTCGCGAGGCTTTCCCTTCTTCTCTATAGAAGGTTATCAGCAACAGTGGAAAGACAAGACTGCATGGCCGATCAGCCCACCCGCCGGGTGCTTGTTCTCAATGGCCCCAATCTCAACCTGCTCGGCACCCGCGAGCCGGGCGTCTATGGCTCGGCCACGCTTGCCGACATTCAGGCCATGGTTGAGGCGCGCGCCAGCGAACTGGGCTTCGAGGTGGTGTTCCGGCAATCGAACCATGAGGGGCAGCTGCTGGACTGGCTGCACGATGCCCGCACCGACTGTGCGGCCGTGATTTTCAATCCCGGTGCCTACACGCACACCTCCGTGGCCCTCTATGATGCCATCAAGGCCATTGAAATTCCGGTCGTAGAAGTGCATTTGTCGAACCCACATGCACGCGAGCCGTTCCGCCACCGATCCTTTGTGTCGCCGGTGGCGAAGGGCGTAATCCAGGGATTTGGCCCTCACGGTTATATCTTGGCGCTTGAAGCGGCCGCGCAATTCTGATTCAGTCCGCGACGAAATATCAGGGGAATATGATGCCCGAGAAGGGAGCTGCAACGATCATGCAGGTTGATAAAGATTTGGTTCGCGAGCTCGCGGAGCTTCTGAAGGACACCGATCTCTCCGAGATCGAGGTTGTCGATGGTGAACGCCGCGTCCGCGTGGCCCGTCAGGTTGCTGCCACCGTCGTGGCCGCCCCGGCGCCGGTTGCGGCGCCCGCTGCGGCTCCTGTCGCTGCTCCCGCTGCGGCCCCGGCTGCCGCTCCGGCGGCCTCGGAAGACGTCTCCAAGCACCCGGGCCTCGTCGCCTCGCCGATGGTCGGCACCGCCTACCTGTCGCCCGAGCCCGGCAAGCCGGCGTTCGTCTCGGTCGGCGCGCAGGTGAAGGAAGGCCAGACCCTCCTCATCATCGAGGCCATGAAGGTCATGAACCCGATTACCGCGCCGCGTTCCGGCACCGTGACCCGCATCATCGTCAGCAACGAGCAGCCGGTTGAATTCGGCGAGCCGCTGCTGATCATCGAATAAGCGTTTCAGACCTGAACATGCTCAAGACCTGCCGTTCGCCCGCCGCCCTCCCCGGGGTCCTCGCGGTCGCGGCAGGTCTGTCTGTTCCGGGGCCAGCCGCATCCAGTGCCTGCCCTGCGCGTCTCAGTGTCTGGTCTCGCTGATTCCATACAGCCGCCATCCCGAAAGGTTTGAGGCAATGTTTGAAAAAGTACTCATCGCCAATCGCGGCGAAATCGCCCTGCGCATTCACCGCGCATGCCGGGAAATGGGCATCAAGACCGTTGCCGTCCATTCCACGGCCGATGCCGATGCCATGCACGTGCGGCTGGCCGATGAGGCGGTGTGCATCGGCCCGCCGTCCCCCGCCCAGTCGTACCTGAACATTCCGGCCATCATCTCGGCGGCGGAGATCACCCGCGCCGATGCGATCCACCCCGGCTACGGCTTCCTCTCCGAGAACGCCAAGTTCGCCGAGATCGTGCTGGAGCACGGCATGACCTGGATCGGGCCCTCGCCCGAGCATATCCAGCTCATGGGCGACAAGGTGATGGCGAAGCGCACCGCGGCCGAACTCGGCCTGCCGCTGGTTCCGGGCTCGCCCGGCCCGCTGGCGGACTTCGAGGAAGCCCGCGCGATTGCAGCCCAGATCGGCTACCCCGTGCTCATCAAGGCCGCCTCCGGCGGCGGTGGTCGCGGCATGAAGGTCGTCCAGTCGGAAGACGAGCTGGAAAGCCTCATGAGCCAGGCCAAGGCCGAAGCCAAGGCCGCCTTCGGTGACGACACGGTGTACATGGAGAAGTACCTCTCCAACCCGCGTCACATCGAATACCAGATCCTGGGCGACACCCACGGCAACGCCGTCCATCTGGGCGAGCGTGACTGCTCGCTCCAGCGCCGCCACCAGAAGGTGCTGGAAGAGGCCCCCTCGCCCGCTCTCAGCGCTACCCAGCGCGCCGAGATGGGCGAAGTCGTCCGCTCCGCCATCGAGAAGATGGGCTACGTCGGCGCGGGCACCATGGAATTCCTCTACGAGGACGAGAAGTTCTATTTCATCGAAATGAACACCCGTCTTCAGGTGGAACACCCGGTCACCGAGATGATCTCGGGTCTGGATCTGGTGCGCGAGCAGATCCGCGTCGCCTGCGGCCTGCCGCTGTCCGTCACCCAGAAGGACGTGCGCCTCGAAGGCCATGCCATCGAGTGCCGCATCAACGCCGAAGACCCGCGCACCTTCACCCCCGCGCCGGGTCAGGTGACCGACTATCACGCGCCGGGCGGCCTGCACGTCCGCGTCGATAGCGCGCTCTATGACGGCTACAAGATCCCGCCGTACTACGATTCGATGATCGCCAAGCTCATCGTCTACGGCCAGAACCGCAACGACGCACTGATGCGCCTGAAGCGTGCTTTGGAAGAGTTCGTGATCAACGGCCCCAAGACCACCATTCCGCTGCATCAGGCCCTGATCGAGAACCCGGACTTCCTGAACGGCGACTATTCGATCAAGTGGCTGGAGAAGTGGCTGGCCGAAAACCAGTAAGCTGCCGATCCCGCAGAATCACGCAAGGGCCGCTGCCGGGCAACCGCCAGCGGCCTTTGCTTTTCCGGCCCTTTGCTTTTCCGGCCACAACATGTCCGCCCACACGCTTTATTTGGCGGTTTCTGGCGTGCCCACCCGGTTAGCGGGCGGACACCGGCTTGCCGCGTGCTATATTGGTAGCCATGCAGCACCAGCCGCCCCCGCACCTCACCCTGACGCCCTCGCTGCTGATCCGTGCCTATGCGGCGGGCGTGTTCCCCATGGCCGAGCAGCGGGACAGCGACGAGGTCTTCTGGGTCGAACCCCGGCGGCGGGGCATCCTGCCGCTGGATGGCATCCACGTCCCCCGCTCGCTGGCCAAGACCGTGCGGCAGGACCGCTACGTCGTCACCGTGAACCAATGCTTCCGCCAGGTCATGATCGCCTGCGCCGAGCCCAAGCCGGGCCGGGAGCAGACGTGGATCAACGAGGGCATCCTCAACGCCTACACCGCCTTGCATGAGAAGGGTTTCGCCCATTCGGTCGAGACCTGGCACGAGGGCCGCCTCGTCGGCGGCCTCTACGGCGTCTCGCTGGGCACGGCGTTCTTCGGGGAGAGCATGTTCAGCCGGGCGACGGATGCCTCCAAGGTCGCCCTCATCCATCTGGTCGCGCGTCTGAAGGCCGGCGGCTTCACGCTGCTGGACACCCAGTTCCTCACCGCCCATCTGGCCCAGTTCGGCACTATCGAGATCAGCCGCAACGATTACCGCCAGCTGCTGCGCACGGCGCTGGAAAAGGAAGGCGACTTCTTCGCCATCGATGCGCTCGCGGCGCAGGCCGCAGGCGTTGGCGCAGCGACACCCGCTGCGCCCCAGCAAGCCTGTTATTCGCCGTCGTCCGGTTCGGAAGGTGCGGGTGTGGGTGCTGGCCGGGAGCCCTCGGCCACCGTGTCCGCGCCCCTCTCGGGGAAGCTCATCTTGCAGCTTCTCAGCGAGACATTGTAGGCCGGGTGATCGAACGGGTGCAGCGAGGCGGCGCGGGCGAACATCCAGCCCGAATAGACCCGTTGCAGCCCTCCCTGCCGGGTCTGCTCGTCCACTTGCAGGAATGCGGCTGACTCCGGCCGCTCCCACGGCGGCGCGGCCTCGCAGCTGCGCACGGTGATGCGCAGCCGTCCGTGGCTGATGACCGATCCGGGATTGACCTCGAAGGTCTTCGTCGTGCTGGTGAACTTGTCCAGCACCACCAGCGTTGCCACCCGCTCGGCCAGCGGCGTCGGCTCGGTGACGGGCTTGTCCGGCTCGGCGGCGCTGTCCTGCGTGGCGGCGCTCTGGGCCACCAGCGTCAGCGGCACCGCGTTCTGGGCCACCTCGTTCTGGGCAACAGCACTCTGGCCCTGAGCCGCTGCCCCCGACACGATAACCGAGCCGGCAATCAGCGGTCTGGCAATCAGGGACGCGAGCCGGGCGCGCACCGGGGCTTACTCCGCCGGCACCGGCGCAGGGGCGCCGCTATCGGCCTCTCCGCCTGCCGAGCCGCCCTCGCTCTTGTCGCTGCCGGTCGCGCTGTAGATGGCGCGGCCGATCAGGCCCATGAGGTCGACCGAGCCTTGCGTCTGCTCAATTTCCTCGCCCGGCTTCAGCGTGTCCATCTCGCCGCCCGGCGACAGGTCGATGTAGTTGCCGCCCAGAATGCCCTCGGAGGCGATCTTGGCGATGGTATCGACCGGAAGCTGCACGTCGTTCTGAACGGTGAAGGTCACCTTGGCCTGGAACGTCTGCGGGTCCAGCTCCTGCTTGGTCACCGAGCCGACCTTGATGCCGGAGATGCGCACGTCCGTGCCCACGCTCACGCCCGCGGCGCTGGGGAACCGGGCCACGAGCGGATAGCCGCTGCTCGAACGGCCCACGGCCGTGTTGCTGTACGCGTAAACGAGGAACAGCGCCGCAACCAGCACCACCACGGCGCCGATCAGGGCTTCAACCAGGCTTTCCTTGAGCTGCATCCGCTCGGCTCCAGTTCAGGCAGATGGCCCGTGGAGAAACACGGGCCATGTGATATTTATTCCGGCCGCCAGGCTTCGTAGTCGCCCGTGGCGGGCGCGCGCTTGCCACCGGCCTGAAGAGCGCCCGGAGGAGCATAGGCGGCGGAGGTGCCGGTCAGGTTCTGCTCGCGCGGCTTCTCCCACGGCTTCACCACCGGCGGCTGCTCCGTCGGCGGCGAATCGAAGGTGTGGTGCAGCCAGCCGTGCCATTCCGGCGGAATGCGGCTTGCTTCCACGTCGCCATTGTAGATCACCCACCGCCGCTTGCCGTTACGCTCGCGGTAGTAGAGGTTTCCCTGCTCGTCCTGGCCGACCAGTTCGCCCCGGCGCTTCGTGAACAGCCACGTACCCCAGGTCTGGTTGTTCCACCAGGTGAAGGTCCTTGCTAACAGGCCCATTGCATCCTCGGCACTTTACAATCCTTGAATGGCGGCTTTAGCGGTTTCTTGCCGCCTCTGTCCAGTGTGGCGGCACTCATCCGGTCAGAAGATCGGTCAAATCCGGTGCTTTATCTTCGCCGCCGCGCGGCACCACCCGAATGTCCGCCTTGGTAAAACGCCGCAACGTGGCCACCGTCTCCGCCGTCGAGACGCCGGACCCTTCCGTCTCGCTTAGGATGACGGCGCGCACCGGCACGCCCCGCGCCTCCAGCACGGCAAGCGCCGTCAGCGTGTGGCTGATGGTGCCCAGGTACGTGCCCGCCACCAGCACGGCGGGAAACTCCAGATCGGCAACCCAGTCCAGCACGGTGTGGCGGTCATCCAGCGGCACCATCACGCCGCCCACGCCCTCCACCAGCAGCGGCCCTTCGTGACGCGCGGCCGTCTCGGCGCAGAACGCCACCATCTCGTCATAGGGCAGCGTGCGCCCTTCCGCCCGCGCCGCCATGTCCGGCGAGAGCGGCGCGCGAAACCGCCACGGCGCGATGCTGGCGATGTCCTCCGCCGTCGGCACCTCGCCCAGCGCCTCGATGAGGCGCGCCGGGTCCGAGCCTTCAAGACTGTCGTCGTCATAGCCGCTCAGCACCGGCTTCAGCCCCAGCGGGTTCAGCCCCTTGGCCTTCAGCTGGCGCAGGATAAGCGCAGAGACATGGGTCTTGCCGATGTCGGTGCCGGTCGAGGTAACGAACAGGCGGTTCATAACCCGCGCACTCCCTCCGGCATCAGGCCCTCCGGCATCAGGCGATGCAGCGTCTCGGTCAGCCGCTCCACGTCCTCTGGCCGGTGCCGGGCGGTGAAGGTGAAGCGCAGCCGCGCCGTGCCGCGCGGCACGGTCGGCGGGCGGATGGCGGCCACGAGGAAGCCCTCCTCCGCCAGCGCCGCACTCAGGCGCAGCGCCTTCTCCGCCTCGCCCACCACGACGGGCACGATCGGGCTCTGCGGCGCGGGCAGCTGCATCTGCCAGCAGAACAGCCGCGCCAGATCCACCGGACGCTGGCAGTATTTCGGCTCGCTCTCGATGATGTTGAGCGCCGCGATGCCCGCCGCCACGCTGGCGGGCGGCAGCCCGGTCGAGAACACGAAGGTCCGCGCCCGGTTGCGCATCAGGTCGATGACCGGCCTTGACGCGCACAGGTAGCCGCCATACCCGCCGATCGCCTTGGAGAGCGTGCCCATCTGCAACGGCACCTCCACCTTTTCCTCGAACGCGAAGCTGGAGCCGCGCCCGCCGCCCACCACGCCGACGCCGTGGGCGTCATCCGTCAGCAGCCACGCATCGAACCGCTCGCACAGCGCCGCCATCTCGGGCAGCGGCGCAAGGTCCCCGTCCATGGAGAACACGCCGTCCGTCACCACCAGGCAGTGCCCATGCTCGCCCCGGTGCGCCGTCAGCAATTCCTCAAGGTGCACCATGTCGTTGTGGCGGAACATCACCGTCTGCGCGCCCGCCATCTTCGCACCCGAAAGCAGGCAGGCGTGGCTCAGCTCGTCCGCCAGGATCAGGTCCTGCGAGCCCACCAGTGCCGGCAGAATGCCCGTATTGGCCAGATACCCCGAGCCGAAGACGATGCAGTCCTCCGCTCCCTTCAGGCGCGCCAGCCGTTCCTCCAGCTCCGCCAGCAGCGGGTGATTGCCGGTCACGAGCCGGGACGCGCCCGCTCCCACGCCGAAGTGCTGCGTTGCCCGCACGGCAGCCTCGATCACCCGCGGATCATGGCTCAGGTTCAGGTAATCGTTGCAGCTGAACGAGATATACTCCCGCCCGTCCCGCACGATGACCGCATCCGGCCGCCGGTCGCTGGTCTTCAGCTCGCGGCGCAGGTGCAGCTTCTCCAGCCCCTTCAGCTTTGCCGAAGCCATTGCGTCCAGGCTGTTCATCTCATTCACCTTTTTCCAGTGGGCCATGGGTGCCGAACCGGGCGGACCAGTCGCCCGCCACCTTGACCAGCGCCGTCGTCAGCCGGTTCAGGTCGTCCTCGCCAATGGTCAGGGCCGGGGTGGTGTAAAGTATGTTGCCGAACGGGCGCAGCCACACCCCTTCCTCCCGAAAGCGCTGCTTCAGCCACGCCGCATCCCCCAGATGGGAAAGCTCGATCACCCCGATGCCGCCCAGCACCCGCACATCCCGCACGCCCGGCAGGCCGCGCGCCGGCTCCAGCCCCGCCGCCAGGTGCCGGCCGATCGCCTGCGCCTGCCCCAGCCTCGCTTCCTGCTCGAACAGGTCGAGCGAGGCATTGGCCGCCGCGCACGCCAGCGCATTGCCCATGTAGGTCGGCCCGTGCATCAGCGCCTTCAGCGGATCATCGTCCCAGAAGGCGTCGAACACCTTTTTACTGGCAACCGTCGCCGCCAGCGGCAGCGTGCCGCCGGTCAGCGCCTTGGAGAGCGTCAGGATATCCGGCAACACCCCGGTCGCCTCGCACGCGAACATGGCCAGCCCGGTGCGCGCAAAGCCCACGAAGATCTCGTCGAACACCAGCAGGATGCCGTGCCGGTCGCATGCCGCGCGCAGCCGTTGCAGCGTCGCCGCATCATGGAAGCGCATGCCGCCCGCGCCCTGCACCAGCGGCTCCACCAGCACGGCGGCAATCTCGTGGCCCTTCGCGGCCAGCAGCGCCTCGAACCGCGCCGTGCTGTCATCGTCCACCGGCAGGTCGGCAATCAGCTGCTCCGGCACCACGCCCCGGAACATGGTGTGCATCCCCTCCTCCGGGTCGCACACGCTCATGGTCACGAACGTGTCGCCATGGTAGCCGCCGGTAAAGCTCAGGAACCGGGTGCGCCGCTCGCCTTTGTTCAGCCAGTACTGCACCGCCATCTTCATGGCGATCTCCACCGAAACCGAACCAGACTCGCAGAAGAACACCCGGTCCAGATCCCCCGGCAGCATCCGCGCCAACCGCGCCGCCAGCGTGGCCGCCTGCTCGTGCATCAGACCGCCCAGCATCACGTGGGGCAGCGTCTCCAGCTGGCGCTTCACCGCCGCCTCGATGTGCGGGTGCCGGTAGCCGTGCGCCGCCGTCCACCAGGAGGCAATGCCGTCCACAAGTTCCGAACCGTCCGTCAGCCGGATGCGCACGCCCTCGGTCGAGGCCACCGGCAGCGGCGCAGGCGCGGTCTTCATCTGGGTATAGGGCAGCCACAGGTGGGCCAGCCCCTCATCCATCCAGTCCGGCATCCCCTCCGGCATCCCGGCCGGGTTGCGTGTCGGCGAACCAGTCATGCGGGCCTCCTCCCGTGAACAGCAGTCGAGCACGGGGCATAAAGCACTTTAAGCCGGAAGGGACAATGAGCGGCTTCAGGAGGATTCCGCCCCGTCTCGCACTGTTTCTGGCGTTTTCTTCGGCCGAATTTTCAAATTTTGCCCCCGGAAAACCGCCAAATCAGGGGCAAAACCGTTCGTTCCGGCAATTTGTAGCCGGAAGTTCCTATTATTTTACGCCCTGTTAAGGGACTTCTGCGACAGGTTGTACACGGAGGAAAAGAAGGACCGGCCGGCAACGGCAAAGGGCCTCACCTCTGGGAGCAACGATCATGGGCTGAAGCAAGCGTGTCCGCAGCAATTCCAACGTTAACGCAAGCAGATTCAAGGCCATGCGAGTCGATGATGCACAGCTTCTCGGCGTGCATCATGGAATTGCAGCCCATTCTGGATGCGCTGCCGGTCGGCCTCCAGATGTACCAGCTCAATCCTGACGGCCAGATCGTCTGCCGCCTCGCCAACAACACCTATGAGCGCATGTTCGAGATGCGCCGCCACGCCGCCCTTGGCCTGCCCTCCGAAACCCTGCTCGCCTCCAGCGCCGGCACCAAGGCGGTGCAGCAGCTGCGCGCCTGTTTCGAGACCGGTCAGGCCCTCGGGTTCGACTGGCAGTACCGCGACGCTCCGCACGACCGCCACTTCCATGTGGAGTTCAACCCCATCGCCTGGCGCAACGGCCAGGTGCTTCAGGTGCTGGCCTCCTTCACGGACCGCACGCGCGAGAAGGCCGCCGACCGTCAGCGCCTCCATCTGGAAACCCACGACGCCCTGACCGGCCTGCCCAACCGGGTGCTGTTCGCCGATCGGGTCGAGCAGGCGCTGGCCCACAGCGCCATCGAAGCGGACACCGAAACCGCCCTCCTCATCCTCAACGTCGATCGCTTCAAGCTGATCAACGAGAGCATGGGGCACATCTCGGGCGACGAGCTTCTCATCGCCATCGGCCGCCGCCTCATGACCTGCGTGCGCCCCAGCGACACGGTCGCCCGCCTCTCCAGCGACGAGTTCGCGGTGCTGATGCGCGACATCAATGATCTGGACGAAGCGCTCAGCGTCGCCGCCCGCATCCACCGCGAGATGGGGGCGGCCTTCGTCGTCTCCAATCAGGAGCTGTTCACCAGCATCAGCATCGGCATCGCCACCACCCGCACCTCCGGCATCGACGCCGACAACCTTCTGCGGGACGCGGACTTCGCCATGCATCAGGCCAAGACCCGCGGCGGGGCGCACACCGAGGTCTATCACAACGACCTGCATCGGCGCGCCCGCAGCCTGTTCCGGCTTGAGAACGACCTGCGCAAGGCGGTCGATCGCAACGAACTGGAGCTGCACTACCAGCCGCTCATGGACCTGCAGACCGGCGTGCTGATGGGCTTCGAGGCCCTCGCCCGCTGGAAACATGCCGAGCGCGGTTACGTCTCCCCGGCGGAATTCATCCCGCTGGCCGAGGAAACCGGCCTCATCATTCCCATCGGCCGCTGGGCGATCGAGGAGGCCTGCCGCCAGCTCGCCGAATGGCGCACCTGGTTCGGCCCCGCCGCCAACCACCTGTTCATGGGCGTCAACGTCTCCGGCATCCAGTTCACGCGCGACAACCTCGCCAAGGTGGTCACGGACGCCATCGCCCGCTCCGGCATCCCCGGAGACCGGCTCAAGCTGGAAATCACCGAGAGCGCGCTCGTCGAGAACCCGGACCTCGCCAACCAGGTGCTGCGCGAGCTCAAGGACCTGAACGTCAGCCTGGCGCTCGATGACTTCGGCACCGGCTACTCGTCCCTCAGCTATCTCCAGCGCTTCCCCATCGACGTGCTGAAGATCGACCGCTCCTTCATCACCGACATGCTTTCGGTGCAGGACAACTACAAGATCGTGAACGTGATCCTGGCGCTGGCCCGCAACCTCGGCAAGAGCACGGTGGCCGAAGGCATCGAGTCCGAAGAGCAGGCCGAAACCCTGCGCGCGCTCGGCTGCCAGCAGGGTCAGGGCTTCCACTTCTCTAAGGGCCTGTCCGCGCCAGACTGCACGGAGTTCGTCCGCACGGCCTTCCTGCCGAACTAAAGCCGCACGCTCGCCTTCGCGCCTGCCGCCGGTTCGATCACCTCGAACTCCAGCCGCGCGCGCCACCGGCCATCCGGCCTCGCGTCCAGATCCGGCGCGCACGCCAGACGGCACGGCCAGTCCGGCCCCGCGCCATGCGGCAGCAGCACGATTGGCCCGTTCGCCGGCCCGCCCGCCGGCCCCTCTCCCAGCAGCCGCCCGGTCACGCTGCGCAGCGTCTCCACCTGCCCGCCGGACAGAACCAGAGCCGCCGTGAAGAACCGCGTGTGCCAGCCGTCCAGCACCGGCAATTCGGGTACAGGCAAGCCGCAAGCGACATCCTGCCAGGTTAACGACATCAGCGTCCTCCTCGATGGAAGTCGCAGCCATCCATGGGCGTGCCTTGTGTTCCAACATGCGCCCAGAAGCCGCGCGATACGAAGTAAAAAACAATCCAAACGCTTTACATACAACGAAACAAACTGAATTAATTAAATTACCCACAAGGACTTTGACTGAACAATTTACTTTAGTTTTACTTCGGACACACAGAACTGAACCGCAACGAATCAACCATTTCTTGTGATTCTTGCCAAGACAATTAAAGTAATCTGATTCGATTAATTGGCCGCAACCAGCCGCATCCAGTGCAGATCGCTCCGCCTTCTTCACCCGATCGGGTAGGCCCGACCCACCCATGCCACACCTCCGGCCTGCCCCGCTGACGAGGCCCATCACCCCCTGGAGCAGCCAGAAGGCCGCTGCCAGCAAGGCGCGACTCGCCATCCCGAGGCCGCGCAGCACGTCGCCACGGCCAGGTGCGCTCGAGCGAGGCAGGGAGGCTCCCGTCATCTCAGTTCCCGCCCCTCAGGCTCTGCAGGCAGGCACGCACCCGCGCATCATTGGCCGGAGTCAGCCTGCGCCCGCGCCGCAGGTCGAACACCAGCCTCGGATCGTTCACGGCCGTCCGGCCGAAGCGTGACGGCGCAACACCCCGCTCCCGCAGCACCGTCTCGATCTCCTTCAAAATCATCCCCATTTTTTCCCTACCCTTTTTCTGTTTTAATAGGTTTTTTCCTATATATGGTGAATCTCTGTTGTTGTCTAGGGGAAATCCTATATTGATAGTCCTGAGCGAATATCCGGCTCGTCTGCGCCGCCCGGCAGCGCTGGCCCACCGCCCGGAAACGGGAAGGTTCACCAGCCCGTGCCGGTGGCCCGGCGTGCCGGGCGCAACCGGCACAACCAGCCCGGAAGGCAACAAGGGGTCGATACGATGGACAATGATTCCGTGCGCCAGACACTGGATCAGCTGATTCAGCAACGGGGGGACGACTACGCCTCCCTGTCGCGCATGCTGGGACGCAACCCCACTTACATTCAGCAGTTCGTGAAGCGCGGCGTTCCCCGCAAGCTGGACGAGGACGACCGCCGCAGGCTCGCCGCCCACTTCGGCGTCTCCGAGCAGGAACTCGGCGGCCCTCCGGGCCCCATCGGCCGCGCCGTTCACAACGAGCCCCAGATGGTGCGCGATGCACGTGATTACGTGCTGGTTCCCCACCTCGGGCACGACGGCACCATCAGCCAGACCGAGCTCAGCCCCGCCAGCGGCCCGGAAAGCGCACTCGCCTTCCAGGCCCAGTGGGTGCGCTCCATCGCCTCGAACGGTGTCGAGGGTCTGTCCGTGCTGAAGGTGGAGGGAGATTCCATGCACCCCACCCTCACGGAAGGGGATCAGATTCTGGTGGACACCAAGGATCGCCGCCTGCGCGATGGCGTCTTCGTGATCAAGACCGGCGAGTCCATCCATGTTCGCCGCCTTGCCATCAACCCGGTCACCCAGCGGGTCACGGTCGGCAGCGACAACCCGATCTATCCGTCCTGGGCGGACACCCCGCCCGAATCGCTCGACATCGTCGGCCGCGTGATCTGGGTCGGCCGCAAACTCTGATCAGCAAACTCTGATCAAGGCCCTCTGGCCACAAAACAAAAGGGGCGCTCCGGCGCCCCTTTCTTATCGCTCCGGCGTTATTCGCCGCGTTTCTGCTCTTTGCGTACATCCCGGATGGTCACGACAGCGGCAATCGCCACGCCCACGGCCAGACCGATCACCAGACCAAGACTGGGCTGCTTGGCAAACCAACCGACCACGATACCGATCACGACACCGAGGAAGATCCATACGCCACCGGCGACGGATTTCATGTGGCCTCTCCTTCTCACTGCGGCCGGCCCACTTTGTCCGGCGAACTTTCCCCTGCAGCCGTACAACGGCTTTCCATTGCGTGCTACAGGAACGTAAAAAAACGGCGAGACGAGGGCTGTTTCCGTCAGCCTGTCACCCGCACGCCTCATCGGCTCGAGAAAACTGAATCAATCCGTCGTGCGGCAGCGAAACGGGACAATTCGCGCTTTCCGATTGTGCTAGAGCCCGGAATCAGGGACGGGCGTAAACCTTTTGCCAACCAGATTCGGCAGAAGATCCGCTGCGGGTCGGATCGAAGCCGAATCGTATCCGTCCCAGGCCTATGGACTTCACTCAGGGGGCAGATCCGCAGGATCGGAGCAACAGGATGGATCAGTTAACTATCTACGACATCATGGCCTACAAGACGGCCGAGGACCTGATCCGCTGGCATGGGGACAATGCGGTTTTCGAAGCCGCAGGCCAGGCGAATCAGAGCCGTGCCAGCGGCGATGATCGCCAGTTCATCCATTGGCGGGCCGTCGAGCACGCCATTCAGGTCCTCCAGCTGGAAGATCCCATGGGCGAACTCCATTGAACCACCCCGGCCGCACTGGCCACGGTCTCCTGCATATCCGATGTAGTTCCTTTAATCGCGTTGCCAAGGCCGGTTGCCGCCGCTTTTGTCAGCAACCGCTGTCATCCGTCGTCAGATCGGCTAGACCAGTGGAATGACTTGGGGGGTATTTGCTTGCAGGATGGCGTGCGCCAGTCTTGCTGTCGGCGTCACGCTGACGGCAGCCTTCGCCGCAACCGCAGCCCAGCCCCCCGCTTCTTCCGAGCCCGCAGCGTCCCGGCCTGCCCCGAATACGGCCCCGAACACAGACTCGGAGGCTGACGAATCTCCCCGCTATTCCGTGGCTTTCAAGGGCTTCGCGCCCCTTGGCCTCGAGGAGCGGCTGAAGGAACTCTCCACCCTCTGGGCCAACCGCAACACGCCCGCAGACAGCCTCGCCCAGATCCGCCGCCGCATCGCCGAAGACACCGCCATGGCGAACCAGCTGTTGGAATCGGAGGGCTATTTCTCCGGCCAGGTCACTGCCGCCACCGCCCGCACCGGTGACAGCGCCGACACAGGCAGCCGGGGCACCCTCGTCGTCACCCTCTCGGCCGAGCCCGGCCCGCGCTACCAGTTCGGCGCCATCGCGTTCGATGCCCCCGCCGCCTTCCTGCCCACTCTGGAAGAGATCGCCGCCCTGCGCCCCGGCGACCCCGCCGCCATCAGCGCCCTGCTCGCCGCCGAAGCCCGGCTGGCGGAGGAACTGCCCCAGCGCGGCTATCCTTTCCTCCAGATCGGCGAGCGCCGGGTGATCGTCGATCACGACACCCGCAGCCTCAGCTACCGCCTGCCCGTCTCGCCCGGCCCGAAGGCGCGGTTCGGCCCCATCGAGGTCACCGGCACGCCCGTCCTGGTGCCCGAGCATGTGCGCAGCCTTGCCCGCTTCAAGACCGGCGAGCTCTATGACCAGCGCAAGCTCGACGACTTCCGCGAGGCGGTGCTGGCCACCGGGCTGTTCTCGCAGGCTGACGTGGAGCCCATCCTTCCCGCCGGCACCCTGACCGGCACGCAGGAAGTCACCGCCCCCATCCGCGTGACGCTGGAGCCCGCCCGCAACCGCACCATCGGCTTCGGCCTCGGCTACGGCACCGAATCGGGCGTGCGCGGCGAAGTCTCGTGGCAGCACCGCAACCTCTTCGGGCGCGAGGAACGCCTCACCCTGCTCGGCCGCCTCGGCACGCAGGAGCAGCTGGCCCGCGCGGACATCCAGCGCTTCAACTTCCTCCGGCGCGATCTCTCGCTCGTCGGCCACGTTGCCGCCGCCCATGAAAACCCTGACGCCTACGATTCCCGCCGCATCGAGGCCGGCATCGGCCTCCAGCGGGAAACCGGCCTCACCTGGCAGAAGCGCTGGGTCTATTCCGCCCATCTGGAAGCCGAGCTTGCCCGCATCGAGGATGCGCTGGGCGAGCGCACCTTCGTGCTGCTCTCGCTTCCCGTCTCGGTCCAGTTCGACGGCACCGACAACCTGTTCGATCCCACCCGGGGCCTGCGCGTCGCCGGTTACGTCTCGCCCGAGCTCTCCGAGCAGGCGGGCGTGTTCAGCTACATCCGTGCCGACGCCAGCGCCAGCTACTACCTGCCCCTGAACTCGGACGCGGATTTCGTCATCGCCGCGCGCGGCCACGTCGGCTCCATCTGGGGTGCGGACCGGGACCGCATCGCCGCCACCCGCCGCTTCTTCGCCGGCGGCGGCGGCTCGCTGCGCGGCTTCGGTTATCAGGAAGTCGGCCCCAAGGACGCCGCCGGACAGCCGCTCGGCGGCCGCTCGCTCATCGAATCCAGCCTTGAGCTGCGCTGGCGCTTCAGCCCGTCCTTCGGCGTCGTCAGCTTCCTTGACGGCGGCACGGTCCACACCGAAGCCTCCCCCACCTTCGATGACTATCGCTGGGGCGCGGGGCTCGGCTTTCGCTACTATACCAACTTCGCCCCCATCCGGGTCGACTTCGCCACCCCGCTCGACCGTCAGCCGGGCGAAAGCCGGTTCCTTCTCTACGTCAGCATAGGCCAGAGCTTCTGATGGAGAACCCGAGCCCGCCAGACCTTGAGGAGGCCGACACGCTGACCGAGGCCGCACCCGCCGCCCCGGCAGCAAGGCAGCGCCCCGCCTCGCGCTGGCCGGGCCGCCTGAAGCGTCTCGTCCTCTGGTCCCTTGCCCTCCTGCTCTGCCTCGGCCTCATCGGCACTCTGGCGGTCAACTGGCTGGACACCGTCTCGGGCCGCCAGTGGGCCGCCCGCCAGCTGGCATCGCTTGAAACCGAGGCGGGCTTTGCCCTGCGCGTCGGTGGCTTTCGCGGCTCCCTCTTCGGGGAGATGACCGCAGTCGACGTCAGCCTGCACGACACCCGGGGCCAGTTTGCGCACGCGCCCGCCGTGGCGCTGGTCTGGTGGCCGTGGGACCTGCTGCGCCAGCGCGTCAACATCGGTTCGCTGCGCGCCGAAACTCTGGTCATCGAGCGGCGGCCCGAATTCCGCCCCATCGACAGGGACCGCCCCCTCCTGCCGGAGTTCGAGATCAACATCCGCCGCCTGCGGATCGATCAGCTGGTGCTGGAGGAGGCCGCCGCCGGAGAGCGCTTCGTGCTGGAGGCACGGGGCCGCCTCCATCTGACCCAGCGCACCGCCACCCTGTCGCTCGACGTGGGCGGCACCAACAGCGAGGACAAGCTCGCCCTTGCCGCCACCATCGCGCCCGATCGCAATGATCTCGACCTCAACCTGCACGTCAACGCCCCCTCGGGCGGGGCGCTCGGCGGCTATCTCGGCACCGATCACGGCTTCACCCTCGCCACCAAGGGAGACGGCACGTGGACCCGCTGGCGCGGCGCGCTGGAGGCGACCTACGACAACGCGCCGCTCCTCGATCTCCAGCTTGCCGCCGATGACGGCCGCTTCCGCCTGAACGGCCCGGTGCATGACGCGCCCGGCCTGCCGCCCGTACTGCAACGCCTGCTGGCGGGAACCTCGGCGGACAGCCCCGCCACCTTCAGCCTTGAGGCCACCGTCCGGGACGGCGCGCTCGACAACCGCCTCGAGCTGAAATCCCGCCCGCTCGTGCTGACGGCACAGGGCCTCGTCGACATCCGCAGCGGCGCGCTCTCGAACGCCGGCGCCAGCCTGCGCCTCACCGACCCGTCCGCCTTGGTCCCGAACCTGCGCGCCACGCCCTTCGTCTTCACCCTCACGGCAGAGGGCCGCATCCGCAATCCGCGCCTCGTTCTCGACGGCAAGGCGGAGGCCCTCCACTTCGGCCGCGTCACCCTCGGCAACATCACCGCCAGAGCCGTCTCCGAGACCGGCTCCATGGAGAACATGGCGCTGGAGGCCCGCCTCGGCCGGGCCGATGGCCTCGGACCCATTCTGGAGCCCCGCCTGTCCGGCGCCACCGTCAACGGCCGCTTCACCTTCCGGCCGCGCCAGCTCCTGCTGGCGCTGGAGGACGGTCAGCTTCGCGGCTCCAACATCGGCGGCAAGGTCAACGGCCACGTCAACTTCCGCTCGCAGGATTACCGCCTCGGCATGGACGGCGCGCTGGAGCGCATCGAATTCCCCAAGATCGTGCGCGGCACACTGGATGCCAAACTGGTCTTCGCCGGGCGCACCTTCGCCAGCCGCACCACCATCAGCGGCACCGCCCAGTCCCGCCCGCTGCAACCGCTGAGCCCCCTCGTCTCCGGCCTGATCGGCAGCGAAGGCCGCCTTGCCAGCACCGTCACGCGGGGCGAAGACGGCGTGTTCCGCCTGCCGGACCTGCGCCTCACCGCCAGCGCCCTCAACCTCTCCGGCACCTTCGCCATTGCCCCCGGTGGCATCGTCTCGGGCCGCGTCACCGGGCCGCTCACCGCGCCCGCCGGCAGCCTCGTCACCACGCCGCAGGGCCCCGCGCAGGTGGTGCTCACCGCCTCCGGCACCTTGCCCGATTACCGGCTGGAGCTGGACACCCGGCTGGCCGAGGCCGTCATCGGCCCCGAGCGGCTGACCGAGCTGCGCCTCACCGGCCAGTCAGACCGGCTGGAGCAGTTCCGCCTTGGGCTCACCGGCGGGTCCATCCTCGGCTCCATCGAGGGCTCCACCCTGCTTACCGTGCGCGGCGGCCCGGCCTTTCGCAATCTCAGCCTTCGGGCGGGCAACGTCCTGCTGGATGGCGCGCTCCATCTGGCCGAGGGCCGCTCGTGGCAAGGTGACCTTGCCGTCTCCGGCGGGGGCCTCACCGGCCGCATCGTACTCCCCGGCACGCCCGGCCCGAGCCTTGCGAACATAGACCTTGCCGGCCAGACCGTGCGCCTCGGCGTGCCCGGCAGCCGCCTGTCTATCGACCGGCTCTCGGCCAAGGGCCGCCTGCGCCTGTCCTACAGCGATCCCGGCTTCACCGGCATCTTCCGCATCGAGCAGGCCGCCACCACCACGCTCCGGCTGGAGCACTTCACCCTCTCCAGCCTCCAGCAGGGAGACGGCTCGCGCCTGCGCCTCAGCATGAAGGGACGGCGCGGCGCACCCTTTGACTTTGATGGCACCGCCGACCTCTCCCCCGCAATGGTGCGCATCACCGGTTCGGGCCACATGGCCGGAGAGGCCGTACGCCTCACCCGCACCGCCGAGTTCGCCGTCGCGCCCGGCGGCGGCTGGATCCTGCGCCCCACCGAACTGGCGCTCGGCAACGGCACATTGCAGCTGGATGGCCGCTGGTCCCCGCGCGAGCGCTCGGTCAACGCCACGGCAAAGCAGATCAGCGCCACCGCGCTCGAGCTGGTGCGCCCCGGCACCGGCATCGACGGGCGCTTGAGCGGCACCGCCGCCTATGCGTGGGCCGCGGGCCAGCGCCCCACCGCGACGGCAGACCTCACCGTGCAGGACCTGCACCGCGCCGGTCTCATCGGGCGCTCGACGCCGGTGACGCTCCGCGTCAAGGCGGCAGTGCGGGACAACACCGCCGAGGCCACCCTCACCGCCAGCGAAAGCGGCCGTCCCTCCGGCACCGTCGCCCTGTCGCTCTCACCGCTGCAATACGGCAACGGCGCCATGCTGCCCTCCAACTGGCGCTCCGTGCCGCTCACCGGCACCGTGTCGTGGAACGGCCGGGCCGATGCGCTCTGGGCGCTGACCGGCATCGAGGCGCACGAAGTCACCGGCCCCGCCACCATTCAGGCCCGCCTCGGCGGCACCGTCGGCAACCCTGACATCGCCGGGAACATCCGCTCCTCCGGCGCTTCCTATGAAAACCTCGGCACCGGCCTGCGCGTCACCAACATCGAGATGGAAGCCGCCTTCCGGGGCGCCCGTCTCGACATCCAGCGCCTTGGCGGGCAGGCGGGGAAGACCGGGCGCGTCACCGCCACCGGCTGGCTCGAGCTCTCCGCCGAACGCGGCTTTCCCGCTGACGTTCAAGTCGCGCTCGACCGCGCTTCCATCATGCGGCGGGACGACATTCAGGCATGGGCCACCGGCAACGCCCGCCTCACCCACGGCCCCGAAGGCGGGCTGATCGCGGGCAAGCTGCGCATCACCCAGGCCCGCCTCAAGATGGGCGGCACCACGGCGGCCAACCCCGTGCCCCGCATCGCCTACGAGGAAGTGGGCGTGCGCGCGGTCCACCAGCCGGTCGCCACCCGCCCGCCGGTCATCAAGCCCTTCCGCCTCGATCTGGAACTGACCGCGCCCGATGAAGTGATGCTGGAGGGCATCGGCCTTCACTCCGAATGGAGCGGCCAGCTTGCCGTGCGCGGCACCAGCCTTGCGCCCTCGCTCACCGGGCGGCTCGACCTCGTACGCGGCACCTACGAATTCTCGGGGCGGGACTTTGATCTGGACCGCGGTCAGATCATCCTGCGCGGCGAGACCCCGCCCGATCCCATTCTGGACATCGTCGCCAGCCACACGCTGGACGGCATCACCGTCAACATCGAGATCAAGGGCACCGCCCGCCGGCCGGAGGTCGTCTTCACCTCAACGCCCCGCCTGCCGCAGGAGGAGGTGCTCTCCCGCCTGCTGTTCGGCGCATCCGTTCCCAACCTCTCCGCCACCGAGGCGGTGCAGCTCGGCACGGCGCTAGCGGCGCTTCAGGGCGGCAATCCTGATCTCAACATCATCGGCCGCGTCGGCAAGGCGGTGGGCATCGATCGTCTGCGCGTCATGCCGGGGGATCGCCGCAAGGGCATCGGCACCACCTTCTCCGGCGGCAAGTACATCACCGACAAGGTGTATCTGGAAGTGGCGACGGACGGGCGCGGCTACACCGCAACGCTGGTGGAGATCGATCTCACCCGTACGCTCAGCCTGCTGTCGCAGGTGGCAACGCTCGGCAGCACCGATGTCAGCCTCAAGTGGTCCCGCGATTATTGAACTATATATTTTAACTGCCATGCTTGGGGATATCGAACGAATCCGGCCAGACTGCTAAAAAGCGTGTCCGGCAGCGGAACGAGACGTCCCCGACACCCGTTTTCTGCGTCTGCCCGGCAGGCGTGGGCATACCTTTTCAGGCAGGAGAGAATGATCGCAACCCCCGTCATCGCACAGGCCGACCTCACCAGCGCCCTCCAGCGCGTGAAGGACACGCTTGCCAGCGGCAGGCAAGGCCTGCTGGCGGGCACGCCTGACGACTACGCCCATCAGGAACGCCTCAGCATCCGCCGCGCCCGCGCCGCCATTCGCGCCGGCAGCCCGCACCTCGGCATCACCGTCACCCGCCCGCTGGTCGATGCGCTGCGCTGGCTGGGCCGCCTGCTCGGTGCCGTGCGGGATCTGGACGTGGCGGCGGAGCACATGGCCGCCAACTGCCCGCGCGACATCTGGGAGGTCGTCTCCCCCGCGCTGGCGCAGGAACGCGCCGAGGCGCTGGCGCTGGTCCGCTCCGGCGTCGGCTCCGGCCGCATGGAGCGGCTGACGGAAAAGCTGGACGAAGCCATTGCGCTCAGCCTCAGCCTGCCGCCCCGCGATCTGCAGCGCGCCGCCGCCCGCCGCGCCCGCCAGCTTCTCATCCGCCTCCAGTTCGTCGCCAACGAACCGGAGAACAGCCTCGGCCACGAGCAGCTACACGAGCTGCGCAAGCTGCTGCGCAACCTGCGCTACACCCTGGAGCTGCTCCCCGAGGCCGATACGGGAGACTGGTTCCCGCCCATCCACCGGGAGCTTCACCACCTGCAGGACTGGTTCGGCCAGATTCAGGACCTCTCCGTGCAGGTGGACATTCTCGAGCGTCTGCGCCGCCTCCACGTCTCGCCCGATGACCAGGCGCACGAACCGCTCATCACCTACACCCGCCATCAGACGGCCGAGCGGGATCAGCTCGTGCAGCAGTTCCCGACGGTCATCGCGCCGTTGATGGCAGCCATTGAGAAAGCCCGGCTGGCGGAGCGGATTCAGGACTCGG
>NZ_DATBUP010000265.1:0-40677 GCF_036515995.1 Pedomonas sp.
GGCCATTAGTGTGAAGCTGGCCGACCAGTTCGAACACGTCCGGTGCATCGACAGCGCCGCCCAGAAGATTCAGGGTCGCACGCTCCCGGCTGTCGAGCAGGAGATCCATCGCCACGTCCGGAGACAGATCATGGTGCGTTACCAGATGATCGCGGATCTTCTCGGATACCAGCGTCACAAGTCGTTCCGCCACTGTCAGCGGCAGCACCGAGCGCTCGGCCATTGGATTGGAGATGCGCTTTACATGCCCGAAATCGTCAAGAACCCGGCTCATGGCCTGTTCGGTGATCTTCGCGCCATCATTAGCCACCAGCCGAGCAACTACGTCTTCGTTGCGCGTATCGACCAGCGCGTCTGAAATCCGTTCCGAGACGATGGGTCGACCAGCCACCGCCACCTGATATTCAGTGGGCTTGGACTGGATGATGGTGAGCAGGTCGTCATCCGTGAGCACAGTGCTGGCCTCGATGATCGGCAGTGCCACTGCCGCGATGTCATTCGCCAACGCTACTGCCACATCATGGGGGAGATCCGGGCTGAGCCGGATGCTCTGCGAGAGAGCTTCCCTCACTTTCAGCTCCACATCACGCGCCATGATACGGAAGATTTCTTCGGCCAGAACCCGTTCCCGATCACCAAGACTGCTGGCTACGAACGCAGCCGCAACTTTCTGAGCCATCAAGGCCCGGTTTTCGGTCGACGGGTCCGACAGGAGATTCTTTACATCCTCAACGGAAAGCTGATGTTCGGCACTCAAGTTATCACCTCCGAACGTCACAGCCCTTCGCGGCTGCTGCGCGCAACGTCCCTATCAACATAATGCTTAGGCACGACTGGTTAAGGGAAGTTAAACGGACCCGCGGTTTTGTTTCTGGCTGAATATTTGTTGCATGTTCTCGGCGAGCTTCAAATGAAGAAAGGCTGAAGCCCTGGCACGGCAGGCCTCTATTCCCTGACTTCGCTGCGGTGGAAATGGCTGTCCCGGGCACCGCGCGGCTAATCCGGTGCAATTGAATAGCCGCCAGAGCGAGAGCAGAGGAGTTACCAGAACGACCATAAACTTAGGAAAACTTGAATCTACTTGTGTCGCCTGCTGGCCCACATGTCGCTAAAGCCGGCCATGACGGCCGCCTTCGCGGAATTTCCTTACGTAAAACCGATGCTTAACTGGCTTCAAGGTTCAGCGCAGGTTCAGGCGCCTTATTCGATTGTCAGCAGCAAACGTAAGCGTGGCCATCTGCACCGACCCTTGGCAGGGCAGAAGCCACGCACTAACTAAGGCCTTCACGCCTGACAGGGCCGGAAGGAAGATAGGAGCAAGTATGCGCTTTCACGTAAATGCAGTTTTGGCCGCCGCGCTTGCCTTTGGCTCGTTCGCCGGGTCCGCGGCCATTGCACCTGCCGCTTTTGCGCAGGAAGCGGTGAATGCCAACGCCGCCAGCAGCTTTGTCCAGACGCTGGCGGATGAAGCCTTTGCTGTACTGCAGAACAAGTCCCTGACCCAGGCACAGCGCGATCAGCAGTTCCGTCAGCTTCTCCAGAAGGGCTTTGCTCTCGACGTCATCGGCAACGGTGTGCTCGGGACTGCCCGCCGCACCGCAACGCCGGATCAGCTGAAGGCTTTCCACTCGGCGTTTCCGGACTACGTAATCCGCATCTATTCCTCGCGTCTGACCGAGTACGGCAATTCAAGCCTGAAGGTAACTGGCACCTCCCCGGCTCCGCGCGGTGACGTTTACGTGCGCACCGTCGTCACGGGCCCCAGCGTCCAGCAACCTGTGCGGGCAGACTGGCGCGTGCGCGAGATCGCTGGCCGCGGCCTCAAGATCATCGACCTGTCGCTTGAGGGTGTGAGCATGGCCGTCACCCAGCGTGACGAGTTCAACGCCAAGATTCAGGCTCGCGGCCTCGACAATCTGATTGCCGAGATGCGTGCCACCAACAGCGGTTCCGCTACGGCAGCAGCCAAAGGCAGTCGCTGATCTAGACAGGGAGGACAGGCTGCGCCACCTTCCCTGCTAGCGCCTTAACGATGCAATAGCCCCAGCCTTCCCCGGAAGGCTGGGGTTTGTTATTGCAACTGTAGTCGCGCGCTCATTTCTAGCGTTTCTGGTTCCAGGCGCGGCTTCATTGCCAACCTATTGAACTGGAGCGCAGCAACCATGCGCCGGCTTGATATCCGGATCGAACGCTTTCCCATTCGGGGGGCCTTTACCATTTCTCGCGGCAGCAAGACGGAGGCAGAGGTCGTCACTCTGCGTCTATCCGAGGGTGGCCTGACCGGATGGGCCGAGAGCGTACCTTACAAACGCTACGGCGAGACGCTGGAAAGCGTGACTGGTCAGATCGAAGGCATCCGCGTCGAACTGGAGGCCGGTGCCAGCCGCGCAGATGTTGGCCGCCTGCTGCCGCCTGGTGCCGCTCGCAACGCTGTTGACTGCGCTCTCTGGGATTTGGAAGCCCGTCAGCAGGGTCTGCCTGCCTGGCAGCTTGCGGGGCTCAAGGAGCCGAAACCGGTCACGACAGCCTACACCCTCAGCCTGGACACGCCCGAAGCAATGGCCGAAGCCGCCCGCAACGCGCCGGGCACGGACCTTCTGAAGCTGAAGCTCGGCGGAGAAAACGATCTGGACCGGCTGCGCGCCGTCCGTGATGCGGTGCCCGAGGCGCGTTTCATCATTGATGCCAACGAAGGATGGGACTTCCAGACACTGGAGCGCCTCGCTCCCCTGTGCGCGGACCTCGGTGTGGTGTTGATCGAGCAGCCCCTGCCCGTTGCGGAGGACCATCTGCTCACAAGAGGACGGTACCCGGTCAGCATCTGTGCCGATGAGTCCTGCCATACATCAGAGGATATAGAGCGGCTTGCGGACCGCTACGACGCCATCAACATAAAGCTCGACAAGACGGGAGGGCTGACCGAAGCCATCCGCACGCTGGACAGCGCCCGCAGCCACAACCTTGAGGTGATGGTCGGCTGCATGGTCGGTACATCGCTGGGTATGGCCCCGGCTGTTTTGCTCACACCCTATGCGGCGTTCGTCGATCTCGACGGACCGTTGCTTCTAAATGCAGACCGTTCGCCTGCATTGTGCTATCAGCGCGGACAGATCGTCCCAGCCCAGTCGGGCTTGTGGGGCTAGCATGTGCTGACACTGAGCACGCTTACCCGTCAGCACAGCGGAACCAGAAAGCAGGGAATGTCGATCCACTCTTATCAGGTTCGGCCCTGCTTCAGGCAGTAATGGAGTTCAGAATGGCAAACACCTTGATGCACATGGTCTTTGGCGGTCGCGTAAAGGACCCGCAGGGTCTGGAATTCGAGGATCTGAAGGCTGTCGATTTCGTCGGCATCTTCCCGGACTACGCCTCGGCCGAAAAAGCCTGGCGCGGTGCAGCCCAGCGCACCGTGGATGATGCACAGATGAAGTACGTCATTGTTCACCTGCACAAGCTGCTTCAGCCAGCCGATATCGGCTGAGGCCTTCCCAACGGCTCTGGGCGCCTCCGGCAGATTGTCTGCTGTCCCCCGGTACAAGAAACCGGAGGCTCTCTCCTGTATGCACAAAGAGCTTGTTTCGCAGGCGACGAAACAAGCTCCAAGCTTGCCTTCCCCGAGCCTTGGCCCGGGGTCAGCACGACAGTTCAGAAATTATCTTTGAGAAAAATGACGATCGAGCGCCGTCTCGACGAGAGCGTTCGTCGGGCAGTAGGGGCCGATACGGCCCACAAGCGCACGACGGGCTTCGTCACGGCTGCCGGCGGGAATGTCCTTCAGCAGTTGGCGGGCAAGCCGCCCCAAACCGGCCTGATTAATGGAACGATGTGCAGTCATGGGTTCTCCCTTTTTTATATTGGAGACACCATAGCATCGGTATGTGACGTGCGCTTTACAACTGCGTCAGCCTTCCTGTCTTTTGCGACGGATGAAGGGAATGCCCAGAACCAAGCCCGCCAGAAAGCCACCGATGTGTGCCCAGATGGCAACGACGCCCATGGTTCCTGAGTTGAAGATCACGGCAATCATCAGCTGGATACCGATCCAGGCTGCCGCGAACCATAGCACCCGCAGCACCTGCCCGGATACCTGAATGCCTGCAATTTGCCGCGAAGCGACACGGCTGCGGGAGAACAGCAGCGCATAGATGGCGAGCATGCCAGAGATGGCGCCGCTCGCGCCCACAACCGGAACTGTGGACATGGGTTCCACCAATGTCTGCAGAATGCCAGCCAGAACGCCAGTTAGCAGGTAAAGGATTAGAAAACGCCGCCCGCCAAGAACCCACTCCACCGGACGACCGACCGCCCATAAAAACACCATATTGGCGAGCAGATGAAACCACCCGGCGTGGAGGAACTGGGATGTAACGAGCGTGATTGCCCCAGACGACGGCATCAGCGTGAGCCGCGCCGGCACCAGTGCCATGACATACGCAAGCCGCTGATCCGTGGGAAACGGCAGTAGCACAAACGCCAGTTCGACGAGAATGCAGGCCAGAATGATGAACCGGGTAACCGGAGCGGCGGGCAAGGAAGGAGATTCAGGTGTCACGCCTTCTAGCTATAGCGTGAGCGGCCCCGCTTCAAGGGTAGCATCGCCCTTACCGCCCGCTGCCGGTGGTGAAAGGCGACGTCAGGCGGCGCGCACCCGCGCTAAGAACCTGTCCACCTCGTCGCGCAGCATGGTGGCCTGCTGGGTCAGTTCGGCCGCAGCGCGCAGGGATTCCTGGGCCGCCTCACCCGTGGAATCGACGCCATCACGCACCATGAGAATGTTGTTTACCACTTCGTGCGTGCCCTGGGCCGCGTGCTGGGTGTTCCGGGAGATCTCCAGTGTCGTTGCCGCCTGCTCCTCGACCGCAGCCGCAACATTTGCAGACAGTGTACTGACCTCCTGGATGGTCTCTTGAATTTCGCGGATAGCTTCGACCGCTTCCCCCGTGACTGACTGGATGGAGTTGATCTGCTGGGCGATTTCGCCTGTCGCACCCGCTGTCTGGTTGGCCAGCGCCTTCACTTCCGAGGCCACGACGGCAAAGCCGCGCCCCGCCTCTCCTGCCCGCGCCGCTTCGATGGTGGCATTGAGCGCCAGAAGATTGGTCTGCTCGGCGATGTTCTGAATGATACTTACTACCTCACCAATGCGACGGGCATCGCCTGCCAGACTGGCAACGATCTCATCCGTCCGCTTGGCCCGCTCGACGGCACGCTTGGCAATATTGGTCGAGGACGCCACTTGTGAGGATACTTCCGAAATGGAGTGAGACATCTGCTCAGTTGCGGCTGCAACGGTTGCCACGCTGTGGCTGGCCTGCTCGGATGTGGAGGCGACCTCGGCCGCAATCATCACACTGTTCTGGGCAGCGTCCGACGCAAGCCGGGCCATGTCCTCGATCCGGCGGGCCGTTGCGGAGACGATCTCCACCACATGCTTGACGCTGGATTCAAAGTGATCAGCCATTTCGGCCAGCAGGCGCCGTTTCTCCTCCTCGGCTGCCATTCGCTCCTGCTCGCGCTGGCAACGCCGCTCGTCTTCCGCTTCCCGCTCCCGCTGCTCGGCTTCCCGCTGGGCCGCCTCATTGGCGGCCTGCTCCGCTTGAAGCTGCTCCATGGCGATGGCGTTATCCTTGAACACCTGGACGGCTCGGGCCATTTCGCCGATCTCATCCCGCTGCTCTGTATTCCCCACCTCAATCGCGCGATCACCGTCGGCAAGCCTATGCATGGCTGCCGACATGATGCGGATAGGATTGACGATGAACCGCAGCGCCATGAGCGCGGCAAGCATGGCAAGTCCAATGCCAAGAGCGCTGGCGATGCCGGATTGCCACATGACCAGCATGAGTTGGCCAATTGTAGAAGCTGTCGAGGCATCCTGATGGTCTACCAGTGCCTGTCGCAGCGTATCGATGCTTCGCTCGAACGAGGGCCCGGTCTGGGCAAGAATGGCGTTTACCTCACCATCACGCGCTTCGGTCAACTTGACCAGCGTTCCGAAGCTCTCATCATAGGTGACGAGGTTGGCGATCACCCCGTCGGCCTGCGTACGCATCGCCCGGGAGGAAAGCGCGCCGTACAACTGGTTCAGCGCCTCCTCCAGATTGAGTAGGTTGGAGCGTGCCGCATCCGCATCGCTCTGCTTGCCGGATGACATGAACCGGGCAACATCAATGCGCACCTGCATGTACTGATCCAGGGCTCGCCCGGCAAAGTAGGCCGCGCGCGAGTCCTCGTTGCGGTAGGAGACGGTCATAATGTCCCGCAAGGTGCCCGCAATCGATGGCCCCAACTGCTGAAGGGCAGATTCATCCACGTTTCGGATCTGCATCTGGCTGGAAGTGATGCGGTTAAACGAGGCTTGAAACGCAGCCAGATGGTTGCGCGTCTGCTCCAGCTCATCGCTCTGCCCGAGGTCCGTCAGGAGGGAGGCTGACTTTTCCAGTCCCGCACCCGCGCTTGCCAGCTTCTGACGCACTTCGTCGGCTGTGGCGGCGTCCGGGCTGATAACGTACTGCTTGATGCGATCCTGTGCGGTCAACGCATCCAGCTCTGCCCCGCTCAGGTCAACTGCGTAACGAGCAAGCACCGCCAGTTCTGACACGTCCCTGCGGGTCAGAAAGCTGCTGAAGGCGGTAAAGGCTGCCAGACAAACAATAACTGCGACGATGATCGCATAGGTGAGGAAGAGCTTGCGCGGAACACTCAGGTCCCGCAACCAGCCAAGCCTGCGGCTGCCTCCGCGCGCTTCGGCAGTAGATGAATGTGCCACGCCCCCTCCGGCAATCATCAATCATGGAATTGAAGGAGATAAGGCGCTTGGGTTTAGATTTTATGAATTCACATTAGTCGCAATAGCGTAAACGAAACGGGCCGCAGCATCAGCTACGGCCCGTTTCGGACGTTTCAGGCAGCTGCTCGAACGAGCAGTCTCCCCAAGACTGGCTTATTTGAATTCCAGCTTGGAAATCTCGTAGTACTTTTCGCCCGACGGGGTGATCACTTCCACCTCGTCGCCGACCTTGCGGCCGATCAATGCCTTGCCCAGCGGCGAAGAGTAGGAGATGCGGCCAGACTTCGCGTCAGCCTCGTACTGACCGACGATCTGGTAAACGACTTCCTTGTCGTCCTCGTCCAGCAGGGTGACGGTCGCACCGAACACCACCTTGTCGCCGGACAGACGCTTCGGATCGATCACCTGAGCTCGGCTCAGACGGTCTTCCATCTCAGCAATGCTGGCTTCGATCTGACCCTGACGCTCCTTGGCGGCATGATACTCGGCGTTCTCAGAGAGGTCGCCGTGCGCACGCGCCTCCTCGATGGCTTCGACGACTGCCGGCCGCTCCACCGCCTTCAGGCGGTGCAACTCAGCCTGCAGAGCCTCAAAGCCTTCCGCCAGCATCGGAAATTTCTCAAGGGTGGCCATCCTTCACGCTCCTCATGGCTCACACAAAGAAAAAGACACCTGTGGGCGGTTAATCACGACCGCCCACGGCGTCACTCAAATCTTCAAGGACCGGCAAGGCCGATCCCCCTCCCGATCCTCTATGAATTGTAGGACTGGAGGCTGTGAACATCAAGGGCGTGCTGACGCAGCACCTGAATGGATTTCACAACTGCAGCCGAAGCAGCAGCGGTCGTGAAGTACGGAACCTTGCCGTAAAGCGCCGTCGAACGGATCGAATGGCTGTCTTTCAGAGCCTGGACGCCTTCGGTGGTGTTGAACACCATCTGGACCTTGCCGTCCTTCAGGAAGTCCACGATGTGCGGACGACCCTGGGCTACCTTGTTCACCACACCAACTTCCACGCCCTGCTCTTTCAGGTAGGACGCAGTGCCGCTCGTGGCGATGACGTTGAAGCCCATTTCCACAAGGTTCCGCACCGGCTCGACCATGTGCACCTTGTCATGGTCCTTCACGGACACGAAGACGGTGCCGTCCAGAGGAAGCTTCACGCCCGCGCCCAGCTGGGACTTGGCGAAGGCCGCCTCGAACGAGGAGTCGAGACCCATGACCTCGCCGGTGGACTTCATCTCCGGCGACAGCACCGGATCAACGCCCGGGAAGCGAGCGAACGGGAACACGGCTTCCTTTACGGCGATGTGCTTCAGCGGCTTCTCGCTCAGGTTAAAGGAGGCCAGGCTTTCGCCAGCCATGATGCGAGCCGCGATCTTCGCGATCGGCAGGCCGATGGTCTTGGCGACGAACGGCACGGTACGAGAAGCGCGCGGGTTCACCTCGATGAGGTAGATCTCGCCATTCTTCACCGCGTACTGCACGTTCATCAGACCACGCACCTTCAGCGCCAGCGCCAGCTTGCGGGTCTCTTCCTTCAGTTCAGCAATGATTTCAGCCGAGAGGCTGTATGGCGGCAGCGTGCAAGCCGAGTCACCGGAGTGAACCCCGGCTTCCTCGATGTGCTGCATCACCCCGGCCACGAACACGTCCGTGCCATCAGCCAGAGCGTCCACGTCCACCTCGATGGCGTCACGCAGGTACTGGTCGATCAGCACGGGAGAGCTGCCCGACACCTGCACCGCCTCGCGGATGTAGGTTTCCAGCTGCGCGGTGGTCTCGACGATTTCCATCGCGCGGCCGCCCAGCACGTAGGACGGACGGATCAGAACCGGATAACCGATGCGCTCGGCAACCTCGATGGCCTCCTCACGCGAGCGGGCGATGCCGTTGGCCGGCTGCTTCAAGCCCAGTTCCTCAACCAGGGCGGCAAAACGCTCACGGTCTTCGGCGAGGTCGATCGCATCCGGCGAAGTGCCCAGGATTGGGATACCGGCATCTTCCAGCGCCTGTGCCAGCTTCAGCGGGGTCTGACCGCCGAACTGAACGATAACCCCCTTCAGCGTACCGTTCTTCTGCTCAACGCGCAGGAGCTCAATCACGTCTTCCTGAGTCAGCGGCTCGAAGTACAGGCGGTCGGACGTATCGTAGTCGGTAGAGACGGTCTCCGGATTGCAGTTGACCATGATGGTCTCGAACCCGGCATCCGTCAGCGCAAAGCATGCGTGGCAGCAGCAATAGTCGAACTCGATGCCCTGACCGATGCGGTTCGGGCCACCGCCGAGAATGGCGATCTTGTTGGCCGCGGTCGGCATGGACTCGCACTCAACCTCGCCGAATACCGGCGCTTCGTAGGTTGAGTACATGTACGGGGTCTGGGCCTCGAATTCGGCGGCGCAGGTGTCGATGCGCTTGAACACCGGCGTCACGCCCTGCGCCCGGCGCAGAGCTGCCACTTCGTTCTCGGTCTTGCCTGCCAGCTTGGCAAGGCGGCGATCAGAGAAGCCCATGGCCTTCAGCTCGCGCAGCGCCTTCGGATCCTGCGGCAGGCCGCTCGCCTTCACCTTCGCCTCTTCCTCGACGATCTCCTGGATCTGACGCAGGAACCAGGGCTCGTACTTGGTAATGGCGTGGATCTCCTCGACGGTGAAGCCCTCGCGGAACGCCTGAGCCACCACCAGCAGGCGGTCCGGCGTCGGACGTGCAAGCGCGTTGGACAGCGCCTCTCGGGTATTGCCGTCGATTTCCACCTCATTGAAGCCGTCGAGACCAGTCTCAAGGCCGCGCAGCGCCTTCTGGACCGATTCCTGGAAGCAGCGGCCGATAGCCATCACTTCGCCCACCGACTTCATGGCGGTGGTCAGCAGCGGCTCAGCGCCTTTGAACTTCTCGAATGCGAACCGCGGGATCTTGGTGACGACATAGTCGATCGTCGGCTCGAACGACGCCGGGGTAACGCCGGTAATGTCGTTCATGATTTCGTCGAGGGTGTAGCCTACGGCCAGCTTGGCCGCGACCTTGGCGATCGGGAATCCGGTGGCCTTAGAAGCCAGCGCCGACGAACGCGACACACGCGGGTTCATCTCGATGACGACCAGACGGCCGTTGGCCGGATTCACGGCGAACTGCACGTTGGAACCGCCGGTCTCAACGCCGATCTCGCGCAGCACCGCGATCGAGGCGTTGCGCATGATCTGGTATTCCTTGTCGGTCAGCGTCAGCGCCGGCGCGACAGTGATCGAGTCACCCGTGTGGACACCCATCGGGTCGATGTTCTCGATGGAGCAGATGATGATGGCATTGTCCGCCTTGTCGCGGACAACTTCCATCTCGTACTCCTTCCAGCCGAGCAGCGACTCTTCGATCAGCACCTCGGTGGTCGGTGAAGCCTCAAGGCCGCCCGTCACGATCTGGATGAACTCGTCACGGTTGTAGGCAATACCACCGCCCGTGCCGCCCAGCGTGAACGAGGGGCGAATGATCGAGGGAAGTCCTGTATATTCAAGGGCTTCCAGCGCCTCCTCAAGGGTGTGCGCGATACGCGAACGAGCGGATTCCAGGCCGATCTTGTCCATCGCGTCGCGGAACTTGAGGCGGTCCTCGGCCTTGTCGATCGCCTCGGCATCCGCACCGATCAGTTCCACGCCGAACTTCGCCAGCGTGCCGTCGTTAGCAAGCGCCAGCGCCGTATTCAGCGCGGTCTGGCCGCCCATCGTCGGGAGCACCGCGTCCGGGCGCTCCTTTTCGATGATCTTTGCCACAATCTCCGGCGTGATCGGCTCGATGTAGGTTGCATCGGCCAGATCCGGATCGGTCATGATCGTTGCCGGATTGGAGTTGACCAGAATGATCCGGTACCCCTCCTCTTTCAGCGCCTTGCACGCCTGTGTGCCGGAGTAGTCGAATTCGCACGCCTGACCGATCACGATGGGACCGGCGCCGATGATCATGATGGAGGAGATGTCGGTACGTTTAGGCATAACGGTCTTTTATCCTGCTTGAGTGCCGTCGCCCGGCCCAGCTTCCGTCCGGCTGTAAACCAGCACGGGGAAACGAGGGGCGGCGGGCTGCAGAGAGGGGGAATGGCCGAACTGCGGGCCAGAGAGCTGGGGGGTCGCGTGCTCGCCGAGCATTCCGGCATAATGGCTGAACAACTGAATGCGCTGCGCGGCGGCATCCATTACGGGCACGTCAAGTCGTCCGGCACGAGTCCAGGCACTGGACGCCTGCCGCCGCCGTGAGCCCCGCTGATATCCACCGCGCTGCGCCATTGTCAGCCTTCCATGAGGTCCATGAACCGCTTGAACAGGTAGAAGCTGTCCTGCGGGCCGGGAGAGGCCTCAGGGTGGTGTTGCACCGAGAAAACCGGCTTGTCGGTGTAGCGCAGGCCACACAGCGTACCGTCGAAGAGCGACACGTGCGTCGGCTTCACATTCTCCGGCAACGACTTGGGATCGACAGCGAAACCGTGGTTCATCACCGTGATCTCGACCTTGCCGGTCTCCATGTCCTTCACCGGATGGTTCGCGCCGCGGTGACCCTGGTGCATCTTGAAGGTCTGGCCGCCTGCAGCGAGGCCCAGCAACTGGTGACCGAGGCAGATGCCGAACATCGGCTTGCCCGTCTCGAGCAGTTGCCGGATCACCGGCACGGCGTATTCGCCGGTTGCGGCCGGGTCGCCCGGGCCGTTGGAGAGGAACAGGCCGTCCGGATTGTGCGCCATGATTTCGTCGAACGTCGCATCGCCCGGCACCACCGTGATTTTGGCGCCCGTCGAGGCAAGGTTGCGCAGGATGTTGCGCTTGATGCCGTAATCGATGGCGACCACATGCTTGCGCGGCTCGGTCTGCTTGCCGTAACCCGCACCCAGCGCCCACAGGGTCTCATCGGCCTGATAGGTCTGGCGGGCCCAGACTTCCTTGGCCAGATCCATGCCCTTCAGGCCCGGCCACGCCTTGGCCTTATTAATAAGTGCGTCGACATCAAACTTGCCCTCGGGGTTGTGGGCAATGACGCCGTTCGGCGCACCGTGGATACGGATGTAGCGGGTCAGGCGGCGAGTATCGACACCAGCGATGCCAATAAGGCCATAAGATTTGAGCCAGTCGTCAAATCCCCGCTCCGCGCGGAAATTGGCCTCATGCGTGATGGCCTCACGCATGACACAGCCAAGGGCAAAAGGCGTGGTCGCCTCAATGTCCTCGGCATTCGCACCCACGTTACCGATATGCGGGAAGGTAAAAGTGACGATCTGTCCAGCATAGGAAGGATCAGTCATGATCTCCTGGTAGCCGGTCATCGCCGTATTGAAGCATACCTCGCCCACTTTTTCGCCGGTCGCGCCGAAGCCCTGGCCCCAGAACAGGGTACCATCGGCAAGGGCCAGAACGGCAGTGGCTCCAATGGGCGCGTCGGTGTGTTTGGCAGCGGCAGAGTCAGTCACCGGGCACCTCTCATACATAAAGCGTTTTCAGGGTTTACCCGGGCAAAGGGGGGCCGGGCAAATTGCGGCGTCTCTATTGACCTGAGTGGCTCGTGTCAAGGAAAACAGCAAATTTAATTTATCGTTAAATTTCAATGACTTAGCCCAAAGTTTTTGGTTGAAAAAACGCGCTCTTACCGCTATGATCCGCTCTTTCCCAAACAGTCAGGATTCCGCCCGCATGATCCGCGATGCCATCAAGCAAGCGCTCGTTGAGGCCATGAAGGCCAAGGATACCCAGACGGTTTCGACCCTGCGCATGGCTCAGGCGGCGATCAAGAACCGCGATATCGAACTGCGCACCTCCGAGGCTCCAGCCAACGACGACGTCCTGGTCATTGATGTGCTTACCAAGATGGTCAAGCAACGCCGCGAGTCGATCGACATGTATGAAAAAGGCGGCCGCTCCGAGCTTGCCGAAGTCGAACGCGCCGAAGTCGCCGTTCTGGAACGCTTCCTTCCCTCCACCATGTCTGAAGAAGAAGCTCAAAAGGTCATCGGCGAGCTGGTTGCCGAGCTTGGGGCTTCCTCTCCCAAGGATATGGGCAAGGTTATGGGCGCTCTCAAGGAACGTTACGCCGGCCAGATCGATATGGGCAAGGCTGGCCCGATTGTGAAAGCCGCACTGGCCGGCTGATCCGGGCGCCAGCAATATTCTCTGAAAATGGTCATCGCCCCTGCTCTTGCAGGCAGAGGCACGACTCGCCATGTCCATGGTACAAGGCCCGCCCCGTTCGGAAGCGGGCGCGGACTTGGTGCAGAAAACGACTTAACCGAAGCAGTTTGGGCAATCAGCGTTTCCCGGCGCTTTGCTTTCGCTTTAGGATTACGGCTCCATGAGCATCTCGCCTGCCTTCCTTGATGAGATCCGAGCGCGCGTACCGATCAGCGCCGTGGTCGGCCGCAAGGTAAAGCTCCAGCGCGCCGGGCGGGAGTGGAAGGGTTGCTGCCCGTTCCACAACGAGAAGACGCCAAGCTTCTACGTCAACGACGAGAAGGCATTCTATCACTGCTTCGGCTGCGGTGCGCACGGCGATGCGGTACGTTTTCTCTGCGAAGCCGAGGGGCGCACGTTCCGGGAGGCTGTGGAGCAGTTGGCCAATGAGGCCGGACTGGACATGCCGCGGGAGACCAGAGGCAGCCGCGAGCAGGAAGAGCGCCTGAAGGGCTTGCTCGATGTGATGGCGGCGGCGCAGACGTGGTTCGCCGACCAACTGCAGGGCATTGCGGGCGCGGAGGCGCGCAATTACCTCCAGCGGCGCGGCCTGCTGCCGGAGACTATTCGCCGCTTCGGGATCGGCTTTGCCCCGGACAAGCGAGATGCACTCAAGTCCGCACTGCTTGCCAAGGGCGCAACCGAGGCCCTGCTGGTCGAGGCGGGGCTCATCATCGCAACCGAAGACCGCACGCCCTATGACCGTTTTCGTAACAGAATCATGTTCCCGATTCGCGACGGTCGCGGGCGAATCATCGCGTTCGGTGGTCGCATTCTGGGCGACGGCCAGCCAAAGTATCTGAACTCTCCGGACACCCCGCTGTTCGACAAGGGCCGCACGCTCTACAACATCGACCTGGCAGGGCCGCCGGGGCGCAAATCCGGGCGCATCTTCGTCGTTGAAGGGTATCTGGACGTCATCACCTTGGCACAAGCGGGCCTTGAGGCTTCTGTCGCGCCGCTCGGCACGGCCCTCACAGAAGATCACTTACGGCGCCTCTGGCGAATCACTCCTGAGCCGCTGCTCTGCTTTGATGGTGATTCGGCAGGCCTGCGCGCTGCGATTCGGGCGGCGCATCGGGCCCTCCCCCTCCTTGAAGCGGGTAAAAGTCTGCGCTTCATCACCCTGCCGGAAGGCAAGGATCCGGACGACCTCGTCCGCTCTGGCGGCCCTGATGCCCTAGTGGCTCTTGCAGGCAGGGCGGAGCCACTTGTCGACCTGCTGTGGCGCACCGAGATGGCGGAAGCGCAGCTCAGCACGCCGGAAGGTCGCGCAGCGTTGCGCCAGAGCCTGATGGGCCGCGCCTCAGCGATTGCGGACAAGCAGGTGTCCGACCTGTACCGACGGGAATTCCTCAATCGTTTCGATGAGTTAACAGGGCGTGGCAATGAGCGTCCATCGGGACCTTCTCGTAGTGAAGGGCGTTTCCAGGGCCGGTTTCAGGGACGTGGTTTCGCCCCCTCCCCGACAGCGCGGCAGGAGACTCGGACCGCCACCCAGCTCATTCGAAACCCCAACGTCCCCCCCTCAACGGAACATGAAATCGTTCTTGGTTTGTTGGAACATCCCGAGTGGCTTGATCGTTACCACGAGGAAATTGAGCGGTTCCCATTAGTGGACCCTGAACTGGCGCGGCTCATCGGGCATATGCTCGAAGCATCGATTCGCCTGCCTGACCTTGACAAGACCCGACTCGACCACACATTAACCGCAGATGGTTTTGGGCGGCAGCTTGCGGGACTCCGGACACGGCAAAAACTATTCTCATTCTCACGTGGGGATACCCACCCCGGGCAGGCGGAATCCGACTTTGTCCATGTCTTGCAGGCAATTGCGCGACTGACTGCGCTAGATGCGGAATTAGCGGAGGCACAATCGGCTGTTCGGCCGGACGATGACGACACTCTGCTCCGGCCGATGCGAATTGCGCAGGAGCGTGCAACAATTGAACGTGAGCTGTCAGACCTGGCAGCCAGCGGGTCGGCACTAAGGACTTGAGTAAGATGGTGAAACGCCAGGAAGCGGAAAAGACCGAAGACGCGTCTGAAGAAACCGGTGATGCCCCGATCGTCGACGTCAGCGAAGCGTCGGTGAAGCGCATGATCGCGCGCGCGAAAGAGCGCGGTTACATCACCTACGACGAGTTGAACGCCAACCTTCCGCAAGAGCAGATGTCCTCCGAGCAGATCGAGGACATCATGGCAATGCTTAACGAGATGGGCATCAACGTTATCGAGGGCGACGATCCCGAGGACGCCGAGGCAGAAGAGCCGGCCGTTCAGGAGATCGACGCCGCTGCCGATGGCGAGGATGACGGCACCGATGCGCCGATCGTCGAGAAGAAGGCAACCGCGCTGGACCGCACGGATGACCCGGTGCGCATGTACCTGCGCGAAATGGGCGCCGTCGAGCTTCTGTCCCGCGAGGGCGAAATCGCCATCGCCAAGCGCATCGAGGCTGGCCGCGACACCATGATCGCCGGGCTCTGCGAGAGCCCCCTCACCTTCAAGGCCATCATCGAGTGGTCCGAGGCGCTGAACAACGGCGAAATCCTGCTGCGCGAGATCCTTGACCTCGACGCCATGCTCTCCAAAGAGCCGAGCGAAGCGCAGGTTGAGGGCGACGAGAGCGAATCTGACCTGCCGACCGTCGCCTACAAGGAAGACGAGGAGGAGGAAGAGGAAGAAACCTCCAGCGACGACGACGAATTCACCGAGCGCCGTGCGCCGCGCCAGAACTTCGAAGAGGAAGAAGAGGACAACACCCTCTCCCTCGCCGCAATGGAAGAAGTCCTGAAGCCGCAGGCTCTGGAGAAGTTCGCCCAGATCACCGCTGCTCACAAGAAGTTCGCCAAGCTTCAAGAACAGCGCCTCGAGGCCATCCACGCCGGCGAAGACTTCGGTCAGGCCAACGAGAAGAAGTACCAGAAGCTGCGTGAGGAACTGACTGCGCTGGTTGAAAGCGTGCAGTTCAACAACGGCAAGATCGAGCAGCTGGTCGATCAGCTCTACGGCCTCAACAAGCGCCTGATGTCGCTGGGCGGCCAGGCCCTGCGTCTTGCTGAGCGTTATCGCATTCCGCGTCAGTCTTTCCTGGACGAGTATCTGGGCAACGAACTGGAAGAAGGCTGGATCGATCGCGTCTCCAAGCTCGGCAAGAACTGGGACAACTTCATCACCGCCGAGCGCAACAACATCGACAATCTGCGAGGGCAGGTGGCGGAAGTCGCCAACATTGCCGGTGTGGACATCGAAGAGTTCCGTCGCATCGTCACGATGGTGCAGAAGGGCGAACGCGAGGCCCGCATCGCCAAGAAGGAGATGGTGGAGGCCAACCTGCGCCTCGTGATCTCCATCGCCAAGAAGTACACCAACCGTGGCCTGCAGTTCCTGGACCTCATTCAGGAAGGCAACATCGGCCTCATGAAGGCCGTGGACAAGTTCGAGTATCGCCGCGGCTACAAGTTCTCGACCTACGCCACCTGGTGGATCCGGCAGGCTATTACCCGTTCGATCGCAGATCAGGCCCGCACCATTCGTATTCCGGTGCACATGATCGAGACGATCAACAAGCTGGTGCGCACCGGTCGCCAGATCCTGCACGAGATCGGCCGCGAGCCGACGCCGGAGGAACTGGCTGAGCGCCTCTCCATGCCGTTGGAGAAGGTGCGCAAGGTCATGAAGATCGCCAAGGAGCCGATCTCGCTCGAAACGCCGATTGGCGACGAGGAGGATTCGCACCTGGGCGATTTCATCGAGGACAAGAACGCGGTCATTCCGCTGGATGCCGCCATTCACGGCAACCTCAAGGAAACCGTGACCCGTGTTCTGGCATCCCTCACCCCGCGTGAAGAGCGTGTGCTGCGCATGCGCTTCGGCATCGGCATGAACACCGATCACACGCTGGAGGAAGTGGGCCAGCAGTTCTCGGTGACCCGCGAACGTATCCGTCAGATCGAGGCGAAGGCGCTGCGCAAGCTCAAGCACCCGTCGCGCTCGCGCAAGATGCGCAGCTTCCTCGATACCTGACCCGGCCAGAGACCAGCAAAGCCAACGCCCCGAAGCCTCCATGCTTCGGGGCGTTTTCATTTGCTCTGATTTAAACGCATTTTTCCTGTCACGGCCCCCAGAGAATTAAAGGCCTCTTAATGTTCAGTAATTAAACTCGCGTACCGACATGGCTTACGGATTGAAAGACCCACGGATGCCCGGTGTGATGAACCAGGACGCCCTTCAGCGTCAGGGAACCTCGCCCTGGAACAGCACGGCCCACCAATATGCGTCGGGGCAGGATTTCGCGTATCATCTGCTTGACGGCCTCAAGAGCGAACCTGCCCTTTATCCGAGCTATCTCAATGAGTTGTCATGCGCCTCATGGGAGGTGATATCCAGCCTTCTGGCGGACTTCGCCCATCTGTATGCCATTGCCAGCCATGGCTGGCCCGCCCTTGCCACGCAGGTGGCCGCCCAACTGAAGGACCAACTGGACACCGACCAGTCGCCGGCAGAGCTCGCCCGGTCCCTGTTTGGCGCTTCTATTGTACATGCTGACAGCATCCGTCGGCTGGCAATCGCCGTTGGCCCGACGCGACTGCGCGCCGGACTGACCACGGCTGAGGCCAACGCCCTCTCCCACCGCCGCCGGATCGAAATATTGCTCGAGTCCGAGCGTAGCGGTTGTGCGCTTGGCACAGGCGTTGCCATTGCCCTGACATGGGCCCGCCTGACTAGCCAGATCAGCCAGATGCTGCGCGCTGCGCCGCTGTCCGGCCAGCCCGCCATTACCATTCCCGGTCTGGATGAGTTGCCCGACGCGCCCTTGCAGCCACCGCCTGCGCTGGCGCGGCACCTCAGCGTCATCGCACAGTCGCCGGCGGCGCGGCGCGGCCTGCTGTTCGGTGTCGGTCAGGCATTGGCCTTGCAGGCAACCTTCTGGTCAATGCTGGCTGAGCGGGCTCGAACGCTGGCAAAGCGCACAAACTGATCCCTCTCGCGCTGATTGCACCTCGAACGAGGCCTGGTGGATACGCTGGATTGCCGAAGCCGCAGCATCACATTAGGGTGCGGCTGCGTCCCTGTGCCTAATTCAGTGGAAAGAGATCAGCCATGCGCTTTACCGGCACGTCCAATTATGTCGCCACCGACGATCTGAAGGTCGCCGTCAACGCCGCGGCCACGCTGCGCCGCCCGTTGCTGGTGAAGGGCGAGCCGGGCACAGGCAAAACCGTGCTGGCCATTGAGGTTGCCAAGGCATTCAACACCCCGCTGATCGAATGGCATGTCAAGTCCACCACCAAGGCGCAGCAGGGCCTATATGAGTACGATGCCGTCAGCCGGCTGCGTGATTCCCAGTTGGGCGACCCGAAGGTCCACGACATCGCCAACTACATTCGCAAGGGCAAGCTGTGGGAGGCATTTACCGCCTCTGAAACCCCGGTGCTGCTGATAGATGAGATCGACAAAGCCGATATCGAGTTTCCGAATGACCTGCTTCAGGAACTCGATCGCATGGAGTTTCACGTTTACGAAACCGGCGAGACAGTGAAGGCGCAGAACCGGCCCATCGTCATCATTACGTCGAACAACGAGAAGGAACTGCCGGACGCCTTCCTGCGCCGCTGCTTCTTCCACTACATCAAGTTCCCGGATGCCGAGACGATGCAGTCGATCATCGACGTGCATTTTCCCAACATTCAGAAGGACCTGGTGCGCGAAGCTCTCAGCGTTTTCTATGATATTCGCGAGATGCCGGGCCTCAAGAAGAAGCCGTCCACGTCCGAGCTGCTAGACTGGCTCAAGCTGCTCATGCACGAGGATCTGCCCGCAGACGTTCTGCGCAGCCGTGATGCCCGCAAACTCATTCCGCCGCTGCATGGCGCGCTGCTCAAGAACGAACAGGACGTGATGCTGTTTGAGCGGCTGGCATTCATGGCCCGGCGCCGGGAATAGGAATCCCGCAAACTGCGCTGCTTCTCGGCACGCCCTGCTCTTGACGCGGGGCGCTCGCTGCCGCAGCCTTTGGCTATTAGCAGCCAAAGAGCGGCACCATGGTCGAAAACCAATCTGCCCAGCTAAGTCTTGATTACATCAATCGGATTGCCGATGCCTTGGCCGCTGCCGGAGACACGCCGCTCGCATCCCGGGCGTGCAGCCTGGTGCTCGGCGGACGCACCGATCTTGCCAACGCCCTGATCAACCGCGCGCTTGAAGCCCGGCAGGACTACAGCAGCGCAAACCTCATTCCGTTTCATGTTACCCTGAGCGCGCTGCACATCTTTGCGGACAATCCTGAGCGAATGGACGCCCTGAACCTGTCCCATTCCCTGCTCGAACAGCCTCTGACGCCCCGGCTCATTGCCATCGGCGGCCTATCTGGCTCAGGAAAATCCACACTTGCACGTGCCCTTGCTGCGCGCATTTCCCCGCCTCTGGGGGCCATCTGGCTGCGAACGGACGGCATCCGCAAACGTCTGCTTGGCCTGCCTCCTGAGGTGCGGCTGGGTGAGGAAGGCTACAAGCCCGTCATCAGCGGTAAGGTTTATCGTCGTCTGACAACCACCACACAGGAATTACTGGAGAAGGGCCAAACCGTCATTGCAGAGGCAACCTTCACTCGTCGTCAGTCCCGCAACATCATGGAAAAAATTGCCACGCGAGCAAACGTGCCGTTCACTGGCATTTGGCTCGAAGCGCCACTGGAGGTCATGATGGCTCGGGCAGACAGCCGGGCCTCTTCTATGAACCGCAGCGCTGATGCTTCTGACGCCACCGGAGCGATCGTCGCGGCACAAGCGACAGACCTGCGTGGAGAAATCGTCTGGCACCGCCTGTCAACAGATCGCCCCGCCGATGACGTGCTCTCCGATGCTCTGGCTCTCCTTGCGGCCTGATCCTCTCCCTACCATTGGGTTCAGCTTAACTCGCATCTGGCGTAAAGAGAGCAACTGTGGCTTGTTACCCGCTCCCTAGCGGCACACAACCCGATGGCATAGGACAAGGCGAGACGGCAGATGTTCCTGAATTTCCTGACGGCCCTGCGCGAGGCGAAGATCCCGGCCTCTCTCAAGGAGCACCTACTGCTGCTTGAGGCGCTAAAGTCTGGCGTCATTAGCTACAGCGTGGAGGAATTCTACTATCTGGCCCGAGCCGCCTATGTAAAGGACGAGGGCCTGCTTGACCGTTTCGACCAGGTATTCGGCAACGTCTTCAAGGGGTTGGAAACAGTCATAGACGTGGGCACCACCGAAATTCCTGAGGAGTGGCTGCGACAGCTCTCTGAACTGTATCTCAATCCGGAAGAGATGGAGAAGATCAACTCCCTCGGCTCATGGGAAGAGATCATGGAGACGCTCAAGAAGCGTCTCGAAGAGCAGAAGGGCCGCCATGAAGGCGGTAACAAGTGGATCGGCACCAAGGGCACCTCTCCTTTCGGGGCCTATGGCTACAACCCCGAAGGCGTCCGCATCGGGCAGGACCGGAACCGCCACAATCGGGCCGTCAAGGTGTGGGACAAGCGTGAATTCCAAAATCTGGACACCTCCGTCGAGATCGGCACCCGGAACATCAAGGTCGCGCTACGTCGACTGCGTCAGTTCGCCCGGGAAGGCGCGGCCGACGAGCTGGATCTGGACAATACCATCAAGTCGACCGCCAAGCGCGGCTATCTCGACATTCAGATGCGGCCAGAACGACACAATGCAGTGAAGGTGCTGCTGTTTCTGGATGTCGGCGGATCGATGGACCCGTACATCCGATTGATGGAAGAGTTATTTTCCGCCGCCACCACCGAGTTCAAGCACCTTGAGTTCTTTTACTTCCATAACTGCCTCTATGAGAGCGTCTGGAAGGACAACCACCGCCGCTGGCAGGACCGCACCTCGACATGGGATGTGCTTCACAAGTTCCCCAGCGACTACAAGGTCATCTTTGTAGGTGACGCGGCGATGAGCCCGTACGAAATCGCCATTCCCGGCGGCTCCGTAGAGCACTGGAACGAGGAGGCTGGACAGGTCTGGCTTCAGCGCGTGCTGAATGTCTATCAACATGCCGTCTGGCTGAACCCGGTCACGGAAGTGAACTGGCGCTACAGCCAGTCAACCACGATGATCCGCAATCTGTTCGGGGACCGGATGTATCCCCTTACCCTGGACGGACTGGACCGCGCCATGCGGGAACTTATCCGCTGAAAGTCCTCCGGCGCGGTCCAGCCCATACTAGCTCTTGAACGTTACATAACCTTCAGGGCTGATCGGCCAGGCCGGGTTCCATGCAACTTCCCAAACGTGTCCGTCCGGATCCGCCACGTATCCCGCATGGCCGCCGTAGAATGTATCAGCGGCGGGCTTGAGAATGGTCCCGCCGTGTGCCGCCAACTGCGCAAGCGCTGACGCTACCGCCTCTCGGACCAGCACGTTGTGGGCAAAGGCCACCGCGCCCGAGCCCGACGCTGGGAGGCCGGTATCAGCTTCAAGTTCTCGCTTCAGCCAAGTGCCCAGCACGAAACCGTTCATTTGGTAAAAGAGAATGGTGTCATTCTCGAACACCGGCGCCCAGCCGAAACCTCCGACATAGAAGCGGCGCGACCGCTCAAGATCTTCAACGCCAAGCGTAATAACAGACATTTGCTGTTTCATTTCCACACCCAAAGGTTGGCCGATACACACTGTATCAGCTTCCGGGCCGTGGGACTTGGCGCAGTTCGCCAGTCAGAGCTTTCGCATAGCGGAAAGCGGCTGGGCTAACCAAACCAGCCTGCCTTTTTCGACAAACCAACCTTAATTGAGGCAGTGCCCTCCATCAAGCGGCGGCGCACGTTCGTTCCACCCACCGCGCGATGCCAACGGACAAGCCTGGCTTTGCAATACCGTGGTGTTGAAACACAGCCCGTGCCTCCCATCTTCTGAAGCAGCGGGCCGGGCCCCTCTGGCAGTCCTCATTACGCGGGCTGTGATGTCGGACCGCAATTTAAGAGGCCCGGCTTATGGCATCCATCCGTCACACTGGGCCTGGTACGAGTGTCATTCATAAGGAGAATATCATGACCAGTGCTGCCGGAATGCCCTGCCCCATCTGTCGCGTCGGACTTGTGATGAGCGAGCGCCAAGGCGTCGAGATAGACTACTGCCCTCAGTGCCGTGGCGTCTGGCTCGACAGGGGCGAACTAGACAAGATCATCGAGCGGGCGTCCCGTGAGATGGAAGCAGCCGCTCCCCCGCCGCAGGCACCCTATCCCCAGCCCCAGCCTCCCCAGCACAGCCCGTTCGATCCCTACGCCAAGCGCAGCTACGCCGACTACGGCCACGACTACAAATACAAGAAGCGCAAGAAATCGTTCTTCGAAGAGCTGTTCGACTAGACAGGGCCAGTCTGCCCAGCCTTGCAGGGACTACCGTTCCTGCAAGGCGCTACACCAAAAAAATGGCCGGCAAAACACCGGCCGAGGGATAGGAAGGGCAAGTCTTCACAAGCCGCAAACGCGGCATTCCGCTACGCAACACGATCCAGTTGCTGATGCATCGCATAAGCCTGGCCGAAGCGGTTTCCGAGAAAGACCGGCAGCGGAATGTCTTCCTGCCGCACGAAACCTTTATCCGGCAGATCGCCCGCCGCCAGCATATCCAGTACGGCGCAGATGGCACTTGCCGTTGTCACTTGGATCGCCGCCCAGTGCTTGCCGTTCATGAAGCGCGGATAGATGCGGTTCGCATAGCTTTCCTGCATCAGACGCCCGTTACGACGGCCCGAAGCCGTGGCAAAGACAATCACCACGTCCTGCTCGGTCACCGGTACGGCATTCTCCAGAACCTGCTTGAACAGTTCCCGGTTCTGTCCGAGACGAAGATCGTGGATCAATGTCCGCATGATGTCCCGATGGCCGGGATAACGGATCGTCTGGTAGCTGAGGTGACGCACCTTGCCAGAGAGCGTATCCGCCAGCGTACCCAGGCCGCCCGATGTGTTGAACGCCTCGAACGTCATCCCGTCGAGCGCGAACCGCTCCACGTTCTCCAGAGCCGGCAGCAGTGTCAGCTTGCCGTCCACGATCGCTTCGCACGGCTCCAGATATTCATTAATGACGCCTTCAGTGGACCAGGTCAGATTATAGGTCAGGCTATTCGTCGGAAACCGCGGCAATGCGCCCACCCGCAGACGCAATGTGTCCAGCTCGTCAAACGTATCGGCCAGATGCTTTCCGACGATGGCGATAAAGCCCGGCGCAAGGCCGCACTGCGGAATGAGCGCCGACTTGGCGGTCAGGCTTAATTCCTTGACCAGTTTGGTCGATGCAACGTCCTCGGTCGGGTCGAGGTAATGAACGCCCGCCGCATGAGCGGCGCGGGCAATCCGAGCAGTTATATGATAGGGCGCAGCGGAAATGACCGCGAACCGCCCCTTCAAGGCACCTGCAAGAGCAGCTTCGTCGGTCGCGTCGAGTACCAGGCGGTCAACGCCATCAACCGCTGAGATACGGGACAGTGCCTTTTCGCAGCGGTCCGCAATCGTAACGCGATAAGCACCGGTTGGTAGCAGCAAAGCCGCGATCATCTCACCGATGTTGCCCGCGCCTACAACCAGAATATCGCGCATGGATCCACCCCTTTTCTACCTACGCTTTAAAGTGGATATTACGGCTCAGCCCGGTCGAAGTGTAGCACCAGCCTGCACAATTCGCTCGACAATTTCCGGCAAACTGTTCAAGTATCCGTCATTATGACAGATGACTCGCTCGACACTCGCCTGATCGAACTCCTCATGCAGAACGCCCGTCTGCCAACGGCGGTGCTGGCGCGCAAACTGGGTGTCGCTCGCTCTACCGTGCAGGCGCGGATTGACCGGCTGGAAGCCACTGGGGTGATTACGGGATACTCTGCGCGCCTGGGCGCTGCAGATACGCGGGTACGCGCTCATGTGTTGATTGGCGTTGCGCCGCAGCAGCAGGTGGCCGTGGAAGCAGGCTTGAAGCGCATCAGCGCCGTTGTCAGCCTGCTGTCTGTCAGCGGTCCTTACGACCTGATTGCCGTGGTAGCAGGGCCCACCACACACGATCTCGACATGGCTCTGGACCAGATTCGCACCATCGACGGTGTTCGCGAAACCATGTCATCCATCATTCTCAGCCGGAAGTTCGAGCGGGGCTGATAAGGTCCAGCCTCCGCCCGAAAGCTCCACCTGGAAACGGGCTCAGCGTTTCTCGTCGCTATGGCCCATGTTGTCGGCGGCGAGGCTCGCCCGCGCAGCGGCCAGCGCCTCCTGCGCCAGGTCATCAGCCAGGGCAGTATTTGCATCCACCGAGCCCTCCATCACCGCTGCCCGGCAGGCCAGCGCCATGGCGAGGGCCTGAATCACATCGCCGTTGGTTGCGCCCATGGCGTGAACTTCACGGTCCAGCGCATCCAGCACCACGTCGAGAATATCTCCCACCTGCCCCGGCGCATTCGTCAGCGGGTGCAGCGGAAAGGAGAAATTGATGTTGCGGCCCTCTTCGGACCAGATGGAGTAGACGAGGCGGTTCTTCTCTGGCGCCATGATGTGTTCCTTTGGCCGGAGATTCACTGTTTCCGGCCGCCAAGCAAGCCACGAACGATGACAGACTCTAACATTGCACCTGACCGTCCGCTGCTGGCAGCATAGAATTTTCATCTCAATCCCGCCACGCTTCGGCTCGTCCACTCACTTTGTCGCGGAACCTTTCGGCATCAGCATTCCGCCATGTTGACCGCCAGACCGCCTTGCGATGTTTCCTTGTACTTGGAAGACATGTCGAGCCCGGTTTGGCGCATGGTCTCGATCACCTTGTCGAGCGGCACCATATGAGTCCCGTCGCCCAGCATCGCGAGTCGCGAGGCATCAATCGCCTTGATCGCACCCATGGCATTGCGCTCGATGCACGGAATTTGCACCAGTCCGCCCACGGGATCACACGTCAGGCCCAGATTGTGCTCCATACCGATTTCTGCCGCGTTCTCGATCTGGGCGTTGGTACCGCCCAATGCAGCCGTCAGCCCCGCCGCGGCCATCGAACAGGCGACCCCCACCTCTCCCTGACACCCCACCTCAGCGCCGGAAATTGAGGCGTTGCGCTTGAACAGCGCGGCGATTGCTGCCGCCGTCAGCAGGAAAGTGCGAAAGCCCTCCGGACTGCTGTTACAGAACCGGTCGTAATACCGCAGCACGGCCGGGATGATGCCCGCCGCGCCGTTGGTGGGAGCCGTCACCACCCGACCGCCTGCTGCGTTCTCCTCGTTCACGGCCATGGCCCAGAGGTTCACCCAGTCCATGACCGACATCGGATCCCGCAAGGAGCGCTCCAGCCGGTCCTGCAACTTCTGATAAAGCGCCGGTGCCCGGCGCGGCACCTTGAGGCCGCCCGGAAGCACGCCTTCCTCCCGGCAGCCGCGGGAGATACAGGCGTCCATGACCTGCCACAGTGCATCAATTCCGGCTTCCACTTCGGCCCGAGGGCGCAGCGCCGTCTCGTTCGCCATCATGATCTCGGAAATGCTGAGCCCCGTCTTCTCGCCGATTGCCAGCAAATCAGCAGCCGTATTGAACTGGTACGGTAACACTGCATGATCCTCGAGTGGCGCGTTCCGTCCCGCCTCCTCCTCGCTGACGACGAACCCCCCGCCAATCGAATAGAAAATCTCTCGGGCAATCGGCTCACCATTTCGATCAAGGGCAGTAAAGCGCATCCCGTTCACGTGGTAAGGCAGCCGTATCTCGAACTCGAATATCAAGTCTGCCTTAAGATCGAAGGGGATGTCCTGTGTGCCTGCCAAACGCAGGCGCCGCTCCGTGCGAATGCGGCTGACCGCCGGTTCAATGATCTCGGGATCAATTACCTGCGGCAAATGCCCTTCAAGACCGAGCAGGACAGCACGATCCGTCGCGTGACCAAGGCCCGTCAGTGCCAGGGAACCGAACAACTCCGCCTGCACCCGCGCAACGGCATCCAGCTGGCCGCTTTGCACCAGACCTGCAACGAACCGCGCCGCCGCCAGCATGGGTCCGACCGTGTGCGAGCTGGACGGCCCGACACCCACTTTAAAAACATCGAAAAGGCTCAGAAACATCGGCGTCTGCCCTCGTCCCTATGGTGGAACAGCCGGGGATTCACAGCCCGCACGGCCAATTTTTCACGCGCGCTTTTCTCCGGTGCACGCTTTACGCCTCAACATAAGGTCTGCCTCGCAACTTGTAAGAACCACAGGTTGCGAAACAGACCTCAAACAGCGTTGCAGCCTGCCTACACCTTGGGCAAGCGTGTGCCTCAGCACACAGCAATGCTTCACTTCAGGTCAGCAAAGCCCTTACCCTCTGCCACCAGCTGCTCCAGCAGCGGGGACGGCTTCCACCAACGCTCGCTGACTGTTGCAGCATAGCTCCGGATTTTCTCCAGCGCCGCCCCAAGGCCGATCTCGTTCTCCGCCCAAAACATCGGGCCACCTCGGTAGGCCGGGAAGCCGTAGCCGTTCACATAAACGGTATCGATGTCGCTGGCACGGTAAGCGATGCCTTCTCGCAGAATTTCACACCCGATATTCACCATGGCGAGGAAGCAGCGCTCGACGATTTCATGATCGGAAATGTTCCGCGGAGTAACGCCGAATTCCGCCCGCACCTCCTCGATGATTTTTTGCGTCACCTGAGAGGGTTTCGGCGTGCGGCTGCCCTCGTCATACTCATAGTAGCCCGCGCCGGCCTTCAGACCGGGCCGGCCCATTTCCACCAGCCGATCCGCCACGCGGTAAGCCTTGGGCTCATACTCGTCCGCCGACATCTCCTGCCGTGACCGGTAGGCGATATCCTGTCCAGCCATATCGCCCATTTGCAGCACGCCCATCGGCATGCCGAAATCGTACAGCGCCTTGTCCACCTGGCTTGGCGTTGCGCCCTCCAGCACCAGCAGGCCTGCCTCGCGGCGGTAGCCTTGCAGCATGCGATTGCCGATAAAGCCGTGGCAGTTGCCGGTCACTACGCCCACCTTCTTGATACGCTTGGCCAGCGTCAATGCTGTAGCCAGCACATCCGGCGCGGTTTTTGCGCCCCTCACGATTTCCAGTAGCTTCATTACGTTGGCGGGCGAGAAAAAGTGCAAGCCGATCACATCCTGCGGACGAGACGTAAATTCAGCAATCGCGTCGATTGAGAGGTAAGAGGTGTTGGAGGCAAGAATTGCACCCGGCTTCGCCACTTCATCCAGCCGGGTGAAAACCTGGCGTTTCACCCCAAGCGTTTCAAACACCGCCTCAATGATAAGATCGGCATTCTTCAGCTCGCCATAGTCCAGCGTCGGCCGGATGAGCGCCATACGCTCCTCCACCTGTTCAGCCGTCATACGTCCACGCTTTGCCGAGCTCTCATAATTTTTGCGCACGGTGGCAAGACCGCGTTCCAATCCTTCGGCGCTCACCTCAAGAATGCTCACGGGAATTCCAACGTTGGCGAAATTCATAGCGATGCCACCGCCCATTGTACCCGCGCCAATAACTGCGACGGACGTTACCTCGCGCTCAGTTACGGTCTTCGGCAAATTGGGAATCTTAGCTGCCTGACGCTCCGCGAAAAATACATGCTGCAGCGCCTTGGCCTGGGGATGAGCAAGGCATGAGAGAAACAACTCCCGCTCTTTTGCCACACCTTCTTCAAACGGCAAGGTTGCCGCCACTTCAACCGCATCAATGATCCGCTGCGGAGAATTCAGATTGCGCTTCTCCCTGGCCGCCTTCTGGCGTTGTTCTTCAAAGTAGTTTGCTGGCAATGCCGCCAGATCGATGATTTTTTCGCTCACGCGCGGCAGCGGAGCGCCCTCCACGGACTTCTGCTCGGCAAACGCAATCGCCTCGCCCAACAGGTCACCATCCATCACCTTGTCGATGATGCCGAGCTTGGCCGCCTGCTTTACGGGCACCGCATCGCCCGAAAGAATAAGCGGGAGTGCCTTCTCCACACCGATAAGGCGGGGGAGCCGCTGCGTACCGCCCGAACCCGGCATCAAGCCCAGCTTCACCTCCGGCAGGCCGACCTTGGCATCGAAAAGGGCCACCCGGTAGTGGCAGGCCAGTGCAATTTCAAACCCACCGCCAAATGCCGTGCCGTGAATGGCGGCAACCAGCGGTTTGGGAAAGGCGTCCAGCGCCGCAATCACATCCGGCAGGTAAGGCGGCTTCTGTCCGGTCTTAAATTCGGCAATGTCGGCCCCGGCCATGAAGGTGCGTCCGGCGCAGGCCACTACCACCGCCTGTATGTCCTCGTCTGCCGCTGCTGTCTTCAGGCTGTCGACAATGTGCAGGCGCACGCTATGGCCGATGGCGTTGACCGGCGGATTACCCACCAAGATGACACCAACCTTGCCGTGCTTCTCGAACCGTCCTGACATCACCTCATTTCTCCCTTTCCCGGCCTTGCCCTAGGGCGCGGCCACACATCAACAATACCCGAGGCGGAATATCTTTCCGGTCGAACTGCGCCGGCAGCGTGCCGCCTCAAAACATGGTGAGCCCCAGCCAGTCCGCCACGAGCGCGGGCTTGTCCTCACCCTCGATCTCGATCGTGACCTCCATGCAGAACGCGATGCGACCGGGTTTACTGAGGTCCACAGTCTTCAGGCTGAAGCTCCCCCGCACCCGTTTGCCGCTGCGCACCGGGCTCAGAAAACGCACCCGGTCGTAGCCGTAGTTGAATCCCATCGTGATCCCGTCCACCACCGGCATCACTTCCTCGGCCAGGGTCGGCACCAGCGACAGGGTAAGCTGGCCGTGGGCAATGGTGCCGCCAAGCGGCGTTGCGCGTGCCCGCTCTTCGTTCACGTGGATAAACTGAAAGTCCCGGGTCACCTCCGCGAACTGGTTGATCCGGGCCTGGTCCACCAGAAACCATTCAGATACGCCAAGATGCTTGCCCTCAAGTGCCTTGAACTCATCCGCGCTGATCGTCATGCCGTGTCTCCCCCCCCCCGCCCTTCGGACCTCCAAAAGGCATTACTTGCGAAAGCGCTGAGCTTATCGCGGGGCGGCAAGGCTACAAGCCCGGAGAACGGCCCCGAATAGACCGTCCGGTCGTTCTATTATCACGTCCCGCGCGGCTTGGCACGTGTTGTTGGCGGCGCGGCAGCAGGATCGTCCGGCCATGGGTGCTTGGGGTAACGCCCTTTCATCTCGGTCTTCACGGCGGCCCATGAGCCTTTCCAGAAGCCCGGCAAATCCTTGGTGGTCTGAATGGGACGGTGCGCAGGCGAGAGCAGCACCAGCGTCAACGGCACCTTGCCGCCTGCAATACTGGGGTGCTTGGTCAGGCCGAAGAGTTCCTGCACCCGCACCTCGACGGCCGGACCGCCCGGTGCAGCATAATCGATGGCGTGGCTGGTCCCGGCGGGCGTCGACAGCCGGTCCGGCATCAACTCCTCCAATCGGCGCTTGGCATCCCATGGCAGGAAGGCAGCAATCACGCCGTCTAGATCATCAGGCGAGATCTCGCCAAGGCGCATCTTGCCGGAAAGCATGGGACCGAGACCGTCCTCCCAATGGTCGAGCAAGGCCGCATCTGAAAGGTCCGGCCACTGTTCGCCGTCATGAGCGCGCATGAAGGCAACACGCTCTCTCAGGCGCGCCTGTCCTGCCGTCCACGGCAACCGGCCGAGCCCGTCCCGCTGAAAAACGCTGCGCCAGCTCGAGGCCAGTACGTCCGGATCGGGCTTGGGCAGCACCTTCTCGCCCAGCACCAGCTTGCCGAACCGGCGCACCTGCCGTGCCCGCAAGGCGCCGCTTCCCGCATCGAAGCGAACATCGGCCACTTCTGTTACATGGCCCGGAAACAGTTCAGGCAACTCCGCAGGGTCCAGCGGCGCTGCGAGCAGAATGCGGGCCCGGTCCGCGGCTCCCGTCACCACGGCAACGGCGAGCCCCGCCTCCCCCGCCAATGCGTCGGTTTCATCGAGCAATGCACCGCGGCCGTTTGCCAGAACGAAGCTGCCGCGTTGTCCGGGACGCCCCATCGCCACCCGGTCCGGATAGGCCAGAGCGAGTACCCTTCCAGCGTCCTCAGGATCCGATTCCGTGGCATCTGCTCCGGCCATCCTGGCCCAGCGGCGGGCCATCTGCCGCGCCTGCTCGGCCCGGCCACCCCGCTCCCGCCGCCATCTGGACAGGCGATGACGCACGTCAACATCATTGCCGCCCAGCCCCTGCTCGCCCAGCAGCACGGCAATCTCAGCCGCCAGCAAGCCCTGCCCTTGCTCGGTCGCCATTACCACCATGTGGGCGAGACGTGGCGCAAGCGGCAACTTGGCAAGCCGGGCTCCGTGCGGCGTCACCTTGCCAACGGTATCGATGGCATCCAGCTCGCTGAGCAGCTCTCGCGCCTCGGCATAGGCGGCTGCCGGCGGCGGATCGAGCCATGCGAGGCTGTTGGGATCGCTCACGCCCCATAGGGCCAGATCCAGCGCCAATCCGGAAAGGTCAGCCTCCAGAATTTCAGGCCGGTCGAACGGCGGCAGAGCCCGGGTCTGCCCCTCCTCCCACAGCCGCCAGCAAACGCCCGGCTCCAGGCGTCCGGCACGACCGGAGCGCTGGACAACCGCCGCCTGGCTGGCCCGCTCGGTCACAAGGCGCGTCAGCCCCGTGCCCGGCTCGTACTTCGGCTTGCGGGCGAGACCGGAATCGATCACCACCCGCACACCCTCGATGGTTAGGCTGGTCTCGGCAATGGATGTGGCCAGCACTACCTTGCGCCTTCCCGGCGCGGCGGGAGCTATGGCTGCACGCTGCGCGCCTGCTTCCATCGCGCCGTAGAGAGTGTGCACATCCGTATCGCCTGGCACGCCCTCCTCGCGCAGCATGGTGGCGACGCGGTTGATCTCGCCCGCCCCCGGCAGGAAGACGAGGATCGAGCCTGTTTCCTCTCGCAGAGCGGCCCGCACTGCCCTGGCAACCTGCCCATCTATTCGCAGGCTCGCATCATGTCCCAGATAGCGGATATCGACCGGATAGCTGCGCCCTTCGGACCGGATCACCGGAGCATCGCCCAAGAGGCTCGCCACCCGTGCGCCATCCAGCGTTGCGGACATCGGCACCAGCCGTACGTCCGGCCGCAGCACGCCCTGAGCCTCCAGCGCCAGCGCAAGGCCAAGGTCCGCATCCAGCGAACGCTCGTGAAACTCGTCGAACAGTACGGCGGCAATGCCGGGCAGTTCAGGGTTATCCTGCACCAGCCGGGTAAAGACACCCTCGGTCACGACTTCAATACGCGTCTTTGCGCTGACCCTTGATTCGAGTCGCACCCGGTAGCCAACCGTGCTGCCAACCTGCTCGCCCAGCGTCTCCGCCATGCGCGTGGCAGCGGCACGAGCCGCAAGCCTGCGAGGACTGAGCACAAGGATCTTGCCGTCTGCCGCCCACGGTTCGTCCATCAGAACCAACGGCACACGTGTGGTCTTGCCTGCACCCGGCGGGGCCACCAGCACAGCGTTCGAATGATCGCGCAAGGCTGCGGTCAGCTCGGGCAAAACCGCATCGATTGGCAGGGAGGTCATGGATCGGACGTCCGGACGCGCAGCCGGCGGGCGTCAGAACGCCCGCGCGATGGCGAAATCCACGGTTTCGATCAGGCAGTCCTTGGCCTCGCCGTCCGGGAAAGCCGCCAGCGATTCCTTTGCCAGTTGCCCGTAATGGCGGGCACGGCCCAGCGTATCGCTGATCGAGCCGTGACGGTTCATGATGCAGATCGCACGGTTCAGGTCATCATCGTCCTGCTTGAGACGACCAATGGTGCGACGCCAGAACTCGCGCTCTTCCTCGCTGCCCCGCTGGTAGGCCAGAATGAGCGGTAGGGTGACCTTGCCCTCACGGAAGTCGTCGCCAACCTCCTTGCCCATCACGGCAGCATCAGAGGCGTAGTCCAGCGCATCATCCACCAGTTGGAAGGCGATGCCAAGGTAGCGGCCATAGGCTTCCATTGCCGCTTCGCTCGCCTCATCCGCTTCCATGATTGCGGCCGCAACCTGGCAGGAGGCCGCGAACAGGACGGCAGTCTTTGCCGTAATGACACCCAGATAACGGTCTTCGGTGGTTTCCACATCGCGAGCGGTGGTCAACTGATCCACCTCGCCCTGCGCCATAATGGCAGCGACGCGGCTGAGAATGCTGAGAACGCGCAGCGAGCCGTCTTCAACCATCAGTTCGAACGACCGGCCGAACAGGAAATCGCCCACCAGCACGCTTGGCTGGTTGCCCCAGATGATGTTAGCGGTCTTGCGCCCACGGCGCAGGTCAGAGCCGTCCACCACGTCATCATGAAGCAGCGTTGCCGTGTGAATGAACTCGACAGCGGCAGCCAGGGCATGGTGCCGGGTGCCTTCGTAGCCTAGCAACTTGCTGGCAGCGAGCAGCAACATCGGGCGCAGCCGCTTGCCGCCCGAGGCGATGAGGTGGCCCGCCAGTTCCGGAATCATCGCAACCGGGCTTTGCATCCGCTCGATGATGATCTGGTTGACGGCTTCCAGATCCTGCCCAACCAGCGCTTGCAGCCGGTCAATGTTGGGCGCCTTGGCGATATCTGCCCGCAAAGGTTGGATGCTTGCTGTCACACCGTCACTCCATAGATCTTAGCAGCAGCGTGTAGCCATGGTTTTCATCGAAGTCACGCGACAACCGCATTCCAGCACGTCTCATACCGGCAAAAACAGGCCCTCGGGTTGACTTCAGGCTCAAGCGGTCTAGCTCTGCTGACCTTTCCAGTACGGTTTTACCGGAAGCTGCCCACCGTCAATGCGTCAAACTCGTTATATTGCCCTCTAGCAATGCTGCTCCGATCAGATACAACGCCCTGAACGTCCAGTAGCAGACAGGCCCGTCCAATCCGGGGCAAGGTGGCGATTCGCCGCAAAAGCCTCAGAATCTGGTCAGGACCATCTGACAGGACGTAATGCCGGCCCTATGGCCTACAAGCAGGGAGCACGCAATGGACGAAACGCTGGCAGCCTACCGCGAGAGCATCGACAACATTGATGCCGCCCTTGTCTACCTTCTGGCCGAGCGCTTCAAAGTGACCCAGAAGGTTGGCGCCTACAAAGCCCGGTCGGGCCTGCCGCCCGCTGATGCCAACCGCGAATCTCAGCAGGTCGCCCGCCTGCGCCGTCTGGCGCAAGACGCCAATCTGGATCCCGAGTTCTCCGAGAAGTTCTTGCGCTTTATCATTGACGAAGTGATCCGTCACCACGAGCAGATGCAGAGCAAGGACGGGTCGAGCGCATCCTGACGTAGCGCTTGCGCCGCACGGAATTCAGACTATCTGCCACACGTCCGAAACAACTTTACCGTTGGAACGTATGGCCTTGAGCGAGTCCGCTGATTGCTCATTGGCGGATTCGCTCGGTTCGTAATGCTACAGTTAAGTATCGAAAGGCCTCTTCATGACCCATCACAGGCACAAGCTGCTCATCGGCGCCGCAGCGATGCTGGCAATGACAGTATCTCTGGCCGGGCCTGTCCATGCAGCTGATGAAGACCCGTTCGAGAAAACCAACCGCTCGATCTACAAGTTCAACGATACTGTGGACCGGGCCGTACTCAAGCCTGTGGCCAAGGGGTATCGGGCCATCGCTCCGAAACCGATCCGCAAGGGCGTTTCCAATTTTCTCAGCAACCTGCGCGAGCCGTTCACCTTTGTGAACGCCTTGCTTCAGTTCAAGCCGGACGTTGCTGCCAATGCACTTGGCCGCTTCCTGATCAACACCACCATTGGTGTCGGCGGCCTGTGGGACCAGGCGACCAAGCTGGAAGTCTATGAACAGCGCGAGGATTTCGGCCAGACGCTCGCCACCTGGGGGGTTCCGTCCGGTCCTTATCTGGTCATTCCCTTCCTTGGGCCGTCGAACCCGCGCGACTTCCTGGGTGACGTGGTGCTGTTCGTTACCGACCCCGTGGACATCGTCGTCACCAAGGAGGTCGGCAACGAGGCTTCCTACGGGCTGCTCGGCGCACGTGTCATCGACCTGCGCGCCAATGCCATCGACACCATCGACCCGCTGCTCAATACAGCGGACGACCCGTACGTGTTCATGCGCTCGGCCTACCAGCAGAACCGGGCCTTCGCCATTTCCGACGGCAAGATTTCAACGCCCTCCGAGGAAGACGACATTTTCGGTGACGAACAGCCGATGCCCTCGGACGTCCTGACGCCGCAGAGCACCGTCCCTGCTGCACCAGCCACCCCGGAACAGGCCCCGGCGCCGGAAGGAGCAGAGACCCCGCCAGCCGTTCAGGCTCCGGCCAACGATCCGGCCGCTGCTCCAGAGGCAGCTGCGCCCCAGGCTCCTGCATCTGAACCGAGCACAGCGGATCCGGCCATGGTGTCCGAAGCCGCCGACCCGGATACCGATACTGCTCAGGAACTACCGGCCGCCGCATAACGGCAACGCCTGCGAACTGGCCAAACTCCCGCCGCGCTCAGCCCGGCGGGAGTTTTCATTTGGGGCCACCTTCGCACGTTTGTTTCGTGGTCCACGCCCATACTTCGGTTAATGCAAGCCGCCCAGATCTTAACGGTGACTGTTTGCAGACCGTTAACGCGGATTTCCTATTCTTGCGTCCATGGTCCGGAGAAGTGTCAGACGCGCTGACACCGACATGCAACCGATTGACCGGGGGATCGCCATGCGCCTGGGACGTGCGGTAAGGTTTACATCATCGCTGAACATGCCCCGCCCGCTCGCACGCGTCAGGCGTTTGCTAGCCAACAGTCGCGGCAACACCATTCCCATTGTCGCCTCCGCTCTCGTGCCGCTGCTGGGCGTCATTGGCGCGTCCGTCGATGTCGGCTCGGCCTATATGGTTAAGTCGCAGTTGCGTGCAGCGGTCGATGCCGCTGTGCTGGCCGGAGGCACGATCACGGGCGATACCGAACGGCGCAATCAGGAAATCGATAGATATTTCAAGGCAAACTTCCCGGACGGCTACATGGGCACGACCGTCACGCGGTTCGACATTACGCCCGAGCAGGCCCCCAACCCGGCCGACGCCGACATCGTGAACCTCCGACTGGAAGCTCAGGTGGCGTTCCCCACCTTCTTCCTGCACATATTCGGCGACAAGCTGGCAACGCTGGATCTGGAAGCAAAGGCCGAAGTCGCCACCGGCAAGAAGATCAACGCACTCGAGGCCATCCTTGTGCTTGATAATACCTATTCCATGGCCAGCAGCACGGGTGGTCAAACAAGGATTCGCGCACTACGCGATGCGGCCAAGACGTTCATCGATACCGTTTATGCCGGCGACTCCGACACCCATGCGAACATAGCGATCGGGATTGTTCCCTATACAACCACCGTAAATACCGGCTGGCTGCTGAAGGACCAGTATATCCACAAGATGCCGCCGTTCACAGACGGGCGCCCGACATCCACCAACAGGCTGCGCTGGGCCGGCTGCGTTGAGGCCGCCTATACGATTCAAGACATCTCGACGCCCACCACCTATATGAATGATGGCGCGCATGATACACACGCCCGCACACCCGGAACAGGCGGAGTACCGTTGTTCATGCCGCAACTGGCTCCGCCGCTTTTGCCGAATAATCTTTACAAGATCAGCACGCCAAATAATGGCATTTGGAAAAGGATGTTGATCGCTTGGTACCATGGACCCAAGCGGTTGGCTGGGCAAAGCATCCTAAAAAGCAATGGTGATATAGACACCAGCCTGCTTCGAGCGCGATCTAACGGTGACGTAACCAGCTCGCGCGGTGCAACGACCTACTCAAGTTGGGACAACGTGGGCACTTGGAACCCCAGCACTGATACGTCCAACTCTCCCAATGTCGACTGCCCGGCCGAAGCACTGCCACCGACATGGGGCGCTTCTCCTGCAACTCTGAAAACTTGGATCGACAACAACAATCATGCCGTCCGGCCCGGTTGGGGCACGCACAGCAACTTGGGAATGGCGTGGGCCTATCGCATGCTGCGAGCACCGCACCTGTTCAAAAATATTGTGCCGGACAATCCAAACGATAAGCCCGAAGTCGAGGCGATCATCCTCATGACCGACGGAGAGATAAATTATTTATCGCAGAACAACGACAATTTGACTGGCCTGGTTCGTGATGTGACAGACGACCAGGGCCTACCCCTCCAAATCGGCCACGGCCTTTACACAGCATACCGTTTGCCGCGACAAAAAGCCCTCACAGACCGGTTGCCAAGTGATGTGGTGGCAGCTGAGAGGCAAATGTCCCATCGCTTACAGATGGTCTGCGAAGCTGCGCGTAAGGATGGCATCCGCGTTTACACTATCGCGTTCGCCATTAGTTCAACGGACACGATTACGCGCAATCTATACCGAACCTGCGCAACCAGCCCGCGCTATTTCTTCGACACTGCAAGCCCGGAGGCGTTGAAAGATGCCTTCCGCATGATTGCCGTCGATCTCGTTCAGCTGCATCTGGTCGAGTAGCGGAGCGCATCGATGAAAAAACTGCTCCGCGCCCTGCGCCGTGATCAGTCGGGCACATACTCAGTCGAGTTCGCCCTCGGCTTTCCGATCCTCGCCATGCTGCTCCTCGGCGGCTTCGACTTGGGTTACCAGACGTTGAAGCAGGCCAGCCTTGTTGGCGCAGTGCGTGACGCCACGCGCGATGCCATCACCAAGTCCGCCGGTTGCTCGGAGGACCGCGCGACCCTGATCGAGACGGAAATCAAAGACGTCATGGCGGCGTACAACGTCGACAGGGATAGCATCACGGTCGAGGCCCGCTCCTACGCCAATGGCTTCGGCTCCGTCGGCAAGCCCGAACCGCTGACGCTCGATGTGAATGGAAACGGGCGCTACGATCCTGGCGACTCCTTCCTTGATATCAACGGCGACGGCCAGTGGTCCGAAGATCAGGGCAAGAGCGGGGATCTGGGCGGGCCGGGAGACGTCGTCGTCTACCGCGCCGAATTCAAGGCCGAGACGCTGTTCCTCAACTTGCCGCTTCTTGGCGGCAAGGAATGGATGACCCTTTCAGCCAGCACCGTCGTGCGCAACGAACCATACGAGTGCGAGGCCTGAGCATGAAGAGGCCCTGCCCATGATGATTGCGCTGAACAGGCTCATCCGCCGCCTGCGCGGGGACGAGCGCGGCCTCAGCTTTGTTGAACTCGCCTTCACGATGCCGGTTCTCATTCTCCTGCTCACCGGCGGGCTTGAGCTGGCCAATTACACCATGGCGCGGATGAAGGTGACGCGTGTCGCCACCATGCTGGCGGACCTTACCGCTCAATCCCCCGTCGGCGTGCTTGAAAGCCAGATCACCGACCTGTTCCTGGCCGCCAACATGGTCACGAGCCCGATGGACATTCTTGGCGATGGCCGCATTTACATCACCGCTGTTCGCGGCGGCGGGACGAAGGTTGGAAATTCCATCCTGTGGCAGCGGTGCGATGGTGACAAGGTGACGATTCCCAGCAAGATCGGCTCGTCCGACAACAAGAATGTCGTGCTGCCGCTGAATATTGCCCTTGAGGAGAATGCCATCACCGTCGTTGCCCAGGCATCGATGATGTATGAGCCGCTGCTCTTCGACGGGCTCTTCAACGAGCGAGAACCGATCACCCACGTCGCGGTTTACATGCCGCGCTCCCTCAGCTTCGGCGTCATCACGGCAGACGGCAGCCCGGCCAAGAGCAACTGCGGCACCAACGTGACGCAGTATAACGCCAACGGATACCCGGTCTGACACAGTCAGAAGCCGCACGTTCCCGCCTCACAAATCCCTCACATAAAAAACAGGCCCGGAGCGAGGGCTCCGAGCCTGTTTCTGTACCCAACTGATCCGCCGTTAGCGGGTCAGCTTCTTGTACGTGATCCGGTGCGGGCGGGTTGCCTCCTCACCGAAGCGGCGGATGCGGTCTTCCTCATACGCCTGGAAGTTGCCTTCGAACCACTCCACGTGGCTGTCGCCCTCAAAAGCGAGGATGTGCGTCGCCAGACGGTCGAGGAAGAAGCGATCGTGGCTGATGACCACGGCGCAGCCGGCAAAGTTCTCCAGCGCCTCTTCAAGAGCACGCAGGGTTTCCACGTCCAGGTCGTTGGTCGGTTCGTCGAGGAACAGAACGTTGCCGCCCCGCGCCAGCATCTTGGCCATGTGGACACGGTTGCGCTCACCGCCCGAAAGCTGGCCCACCTTCTTCTGCTGGTCCGGCCCGCGGAAGTTGAACGCACCCACGTAGGCGCGGGTCGAGAACTGGTGCTTGCCGAAGTAGAACATGTCGTTCCCGCCGGACACCTCTTCCCAAACGTTCTTGTTCGGGTCGAGCGCGTCGCGGCTCTGGTCTACATAACCCAGCTGCACGGTGTCGCCGATGCGGATAGTACCCGCATCCGGCTGCTCCTGGCCCAGGAGCATGCGGAACAGCGTGGTCTTACCGGCGCCGTTCGGGCCGATCACACCAACGATACCGCCCGGCGGCAGGCTGAACGACAGGTTGTCGATCAGCAGCTTGTCTCCGAACGACTTGGTGAGGTTGTTCACCTCGATCACCGTGTCGCCCAGACGCTGCGGGGTCTGGATGAGGATCTGCGCCCGGCCCGGTGCACGGTCGGACTGCGCCTTGACCAGTTCGTCGAACGCCTTGATACGTGCCTTGGATTTGGCCTGCCGCGCCTTCGGGTTGGAGCGGATCCAGTCCAGCTCGTCCGAGATCGCCTTCTGGCGGGCCGCATCCTCGCGCTCTTCCTGCGACAGGCGCTTCTGCTTGGCTTCGAGCCATGCAGAATAGTTGCCTTCGAACGGAATGCCCCGGCCGCGGTCGAGTTCAAGCACCCAAGAGACCACGTTATCGAGGAAGTAACGATCGTGGGTGACGAGGATGACCGTGCCCTTGTACTCCTGAAGGTGCTTCTCCAGCCACGCCACGGATTCCGCGTCCAGGTGGTTGGTCGGCTCGTCAAGCAGCAGCAGGTCCGGCTTCTCCAGAAGCAGGCGGCACAGTGCCACGCGGCGCTTCTCACCGCCCGAAAGCTTGGTCACGTCCGCGTCCGCCGGCGGGCAGCGCAGAGCGTCCATGGCGATCTCCAGCTGGTTGTCGAGCGTCCAGCCGTCAACCGCGTCGATCTTCTCCTGAAGCTCGCCCATTTCCGTCATGAGCGCGTCAAAATCGTCGTCCGGACCCGGATCGCCCATCTTTGCGGCAATCTCGTTGTAGCGCTCGATGAGGTCGGCAACCTCACGAACGCCGTCCATCACGTTGCCACGGACATCCTTGTTCGGATCGAGCTCCGGTTCCTGCGACAGGTAACCTACGCGCGCGCCATCCGCGGCCCAGGCCTCGCCAGTGTACTCGGAGTCCAGCCCGCCCATGATCTTCATGAGCGTTGATTTACCTGCGCCGTTGACGCCGATGATGGCGATCTTGGCACCAGGCAAGAAGCTGAGCGTTATATTGTTCAAGACCTGTTTCCCGCCTGGGTAGGTCTTGGACAAATTTTTCATGACGTAGACGTATTGGTAGCTCATGGATGTCCTGATGTCTGGCAGCCGTTGTCGGGTTCAGATAGCGAACGTAGCGCCGCTTCACAACCCGAGAGGACGCCGCACCCTGCCAGAGGGGTCCTTGAGCCTGGGGGAGAGTACGCATGCGCACCTCTGATTCGACTGATCTCATTCACACGGCAATCGCCCGCTCCTTCTTTCTCGGCGCTCTGGCGGGCCTGATTCTGCTGGCGATTTGCCTGCTCGAGAACATTGCCAACCTCGGTTACGCCGTGCTGGACGGCGGCGCCTGGGCTCTGCTGGGCCTCGTTGGCTCATTTGGCATAGCCTTCGGCGCGCTTTCGGCAGCGGTATTGCTGACGGCTTTGTCTCTGGGCACCACGGCTCCGGCATTGCGCCCTGCCCGGTATCAGCACCGCAAGCAGCGTTCCGCCCTGCCCCGTCTGTAGACCTGGCCTGCCGGTCACCAGCATGGTCCGCAGATTGCTAGCATGCTGACCTAGGACTAGAATTTTCTGCTATTATTTTGCATGGCCCGCGCTAATCACTCGCTAAAGTTGAAAGACGCGGGATCGGACTGATGGAGCGTGAAGCAGGTGGCTCCGGTGTAGCATTACATCGTACGGAAGACTGCCAAACCGCAGGTGCTATTAGCATCGGCCTGCTGGGTGCAGTTGTGTTCGCTGCATCCCTGTTCGGTATTTATACACGCCCGGTCGGTTTCCTTGCTGTCGTCTGGCCGGCCAATGCCATTCTGCTCGGGTTGCTGGTGACCCGTCCCGCGCTGTCCAGACCTCTTGGCTGGCTTGCAGCCTTTGCCGGCTATTTTCTGGCAGGCCACTTGAATGGCGACCTTCCTGCCGCCAACCTGTGGATGACGGCCGCCAACCTTGGCGGGGTCGCAACCGGCTATTTCGGCTTCTCGCTCATGGATACGGAAGACCGCAGGTTGCGGCGACCCATGTCCATGCTGCACTTGTTTGTTGCATGCGCTTCGGCTGCGACCGTTGCATCGCTGATCGGCTGCGGCATGGGCCCGGTCATGCTCGACCGCTCCCTGCTGACCGGTCTGACTTACTGGTTTACTGCAGAACTGATCAATTACGCCATCGTCCTGCCCGTCATTCTGACCATGAGCACAGCTGCGGCAGCCGAGCTCGTCACCTCGCTTCGCCGCCCGCTGAAAGAAGTGGCCTTGCATCTTGCCCCTGCCGCCTCCCT
>NZ_DATBUP010000266.1:0-2563 GCF_036515995.1 Pedomonas sp.
GTTCCGGTTTGCGTGTCGTTGACAACGGATGAGGCACGGGGAGCACGGGGAATGACGGGGCTGATCTGTTTTCTGATTGCGCTGGTGGCAGGCGGCCTTGCCCTGTTTGCGGGAGCGAGCGCGGCTGCGGCGGAGTCGTCTCTACGCCCGCATCAGGCTGGACAGTTCGACCGCAACGGTGCGATTGCGCCCGCCGGTTTTGGCGGCGTAGAGGCGGCGGTCCGCGCGCTCGATCATGGCTTGCAGGCTCTCGCTGCCTTGGCGCTCGGTCAGGCCGAAGCTGCCCGTCACCGTCTTGCCGGGGCCAAGGGCGGGAATGGCGAGGGTTTCCAGCCTCTGGCGCACCCGCTCGGCGAATTCGAAGGCACCGGCCCGGGTTGTGCCGGGCAGCAGCACGAGGAACTCCTCCCCGCCGGTGCGGCCGATAATGTCTCCCGCGCGGGCCGTCTCCCGCAGCAGCGCGCCGAACCTGCGCAGCACCTCGTCTCCGGCGGGGTGGCCGTAGGTATCGTTGATGCTCTTGAAGTGATCGAGATCGCAGGCGACCAGCGCCGCCTGAGCGCCGGTCCCAGTGCCTCTCTCAGTGCCGGTCCCAGCGCCGGCGGCACCGCGCCGCAGCGCGGCGGCGGCCCGGTCTTCGAACCCGCGCCGGTTGAGCACGCCGGTGAGCGGGTCCGTATCACGCTCGCGCCGCAGGTCATCCATCACGTCGGTGAGCGCCGCCGCCAGGATGGTGAAGCCAAGCCCTGAGCCGAAGATGGCCAGCGACAATTGCAGCACCTGCCAGAAGCGGGTGGAGGCGAATTCCTGCACGCTGATCAGGTCTTGCAGCCCCATTGTGAGGAGCGTGCGTGGAAAGAACAGCACGGCGAAGAACAGCAGGAACCAGAACAGGGCGCGATCCACATAGCGGCCCTTTGCCAGCGGGCGCAGCATGATCGCCGTGGCCAGCAGCACCGCGCCGTAGCTGAAGTTCTGCACATAGACCCGCACCACGACGCTGCGCGAGACGTAGAAGAACCACCACAGCAGCGCGATGACCGCAAGGAAGACGGCGATGTCGACCGCAAGCCCCAGCTTCCGGCCGGAGCGCCGCAAGACGCCTTCGGACACCAGCAGCACGGCGAGCGTGTGGAAGGCCCCGGAGAACAGTGCATTGTGGCCGATGTCTCGCGGCAGCATCATGGCCTGCGAGACGGCGCCGATGCCGAAGCAGAAACACGCCCCCGCCAGCAGCCGCAGATAGTTGCGCTTGCGCTCGATCGACCACGCCCACAGGAACGCAAGCCCGAAGACGGCCAGAACACCCGGCGCAACGAGAGCAACAGTGAAATAGGGAGTGGGGGCAATCACGCCGTTCAAGGTCACTCTCTTGGCGGCCCGGTTGGAAAGACATGCAACGCATGGATGTGCGCGGGCAGCCGTTACACGCGCCGTACCGGAACATCAAGCAACCCGCCTCCGCTGCGCCTGCGAAACGGGGTGAACCGTGTTAGCCGCAGCAATGAGCGGCAGTGAGCGGTAATGAGCGGCAGTGAGCGGTAATGAGCATCCTATTATGCGAAGCCCCGCTCTTCGACAGGTGCCCGTGCCGCTTCGTGTGTCGGTTGTCAAAGTGAGAAAAGAGCCGGGATGGCAAGGGCTTGGCCGACCCCAGGCCGGTTCCGAGTATTCGACCATCAGACGGTTGTCAGAGCGTTTCCAAAGTGGGAGGGTGCCCATAATAAATAAGAACAAATAGCAATGTCGAAACGCAGACTGACGCATCCCCACTCGGGACTAAAGGTTTTCGGGGTGCTTCCAGCTCTTCGACTTGCCTCGGGACTTCAAACCCCAGTGTGCCCCATCTTTTTACATGAAGGAAAGCACGCAGGCCCTCACAGGGGTTTTGGTGCACGGCACATCGTGGCCGAGCACAGGTTAGAAATCAGGCAACACATCGGCGAAACTGATTGCACCGATGATCTGCACATGGCCGCACTCTATGTGGCCAAACTTCTCCTGCCGCGAACGCCGCTGTTCTACGAAGCCCTGTCATATCGATATACACGGGTGACCGCTGTTCGCATCAATACCGGCACGTGCATCATGCAGTTTGAAGACGGGCGTGAGCCGTTCTGGCATGTCATTACGGCATATAACAGGCTGCAGGGCAGAGGGATCATGGTAGGCCAAATTTGATATTGGATATAATAAAGCCGCCCGTCGGACTGCATCCGGGGCGGCTTTATTTGAGGCGTGCTAGCAGCGTTTCCTTAGCTTCAAGGGTCGGAAACCACCCGAGGTGTCACACGCGCAGGCTCTGGCCAGCCTGCCATCCGCATGGTGGAGCAATAGGCCAGATGACCCCACCAAAATGCTCTTTATGCCAGTTCAAAGTAAGTGATTCTGGGTGAGGGAGTCAATGAAGAGGGGAAGAGGAAAAGGTCGTAGAGAGCGGCATCCGGCAAGGAAAAAGCGCAGCCTGCGGGTGCAGACTGCGCTTTGAAGTGTGCTTGCTTGCAGCGTTCTCGGCTTCGCTCCGTTCGCCACCTCCCCTTCAAACGGATGGGAGGTGCAGGAG